>CAYHUY010000001.1:0-40670 GCA_964360265.1 uncultured Gammaproteobacteria bacterium
CGGATTCTATCCTATAACGTTTATCTTGTCAAGTGTCTAATTTTAGAAACAAAACTCATCTTCTTCCATACGGTATTTATTGGGGCAGAATTATTATGAGATTATACTACTGCATATTAAATTTTACAATGCTCTATTTAAAAGGATATTTTATCATCAGCAAAAAACTAGAAGATAGAAAGTCTTTAAATATTAATAATATTCTATTTTTTAGGAAAATAATCCTATAACTAAGTTGCTGATTACTTAACTTTAATAGAGCTAAATTAATTGATTAGCGAGTGCAATGCTGTTGGTCTTCAGGCACCAACCGCGCATTCTCCATTACAATAAGCGTGATCGCGTATTCGCTCCTTGTTTCTCCCTGATGGGTAATTCCTGGGAGAATAGTTAAACCTTCTGAAGGGATGAGAGCATCGTTTAGATAGAACTCTCCTCTTAATGTTTCATATCTTTCAATGATGGGTTCCTTATGAAGGTGCTTGCTTGTTCTTCTCCACGGTCCCATGACAGGGACAAGAATTCGATCATCCCCATGATAAAAATCGAATAAATAGCGGGCCTTTGAGAGTTCATGTCTGTCCGGAGGTAAAAAAAGCTGTGGAACAGATCCGTTGTCTATAAAGCCGCGTCGCCTAAGAACTCCAATCAATTCATCTTGATAACTCTCTCCTAGAATTCTCCTTAAAACTTCATCATAGCGGCGGCTATAATTTCTATCACGGGAAAACTCAGACTCAAGACTGTGTACCATTTTTTGCTTATAATAAAGTCGCAACCTTATAAAAAATCATTCGCTGCAAATGCTGTGCTATAATGGTTTTTATGGCTGAAGAAGCGTCCAAATTCTATAAAACTTATTCGCCAAGAATCTTTGCCTATCTTAAAAAACGTCTCCCTTCCCCGCAAGACGCGGAGGATACCTTACAAGATGTATTCCTTGATGCTATAGATTCGCTCCCGTTGTTTCGCGGTGAAGCAACTGTTCTTAACTGGTTATATAAAATTGCTCGAAATAAATCGGCTGATTTTTACCGTAAAAGAAAAATTAAAACCATTCTATTCTCAAAACTCCCCTTTCTTGAGTTTGTCAGCCAAGAGATACACCAGCCCGAATTCCAATTTGAGAAAAATAAAATTCGAGATAGGATTGAAGCTGCATTTCATCTCATCCCTAATCACTATCAAAAAATCCTTCGTTTACATTATGAAAATAGCACGCGCGTTAAGGAACTTGCGGTTATTTTTAATTTGTCACCTAAGGCAACGGAGTCCTTATTATTTAGGGCAAGAAAAAGCTTTATCGCCGCATATGAAAGAACGTGAATTTCTGATCGAGCTTGAAAAAAGAGCCTTAGAAAATAAAAGACTGATTGAAAAATCAAGCGTTGCTATTGTAAGCCTGTGGTTTGGCGAGCATCCGTGGCGAATAATAATCCCCTTCTCTTTTTTATTGACTTTACTTCTTCGTCTCATTCTTGGCAAAACATATTTTGAGGTCATCTTGTGGATATTTGGAGGATTATGAAGAAAAGCACATTCTTGGTATTTGTGACGTATGTTTGGCTAAAGACACTTTTAGGACTTGTTATACATCCCTACAAAGAGGTGCGGGAGGTGACGCGCCACCATATTCTCTTTCCGGTTGTTTTATCACCGCTTTACGGTCTTGCAGCTCTTTTCGTAGCGGGAAGGATTGGATCTTTTCTTTTTGAAACACAGGGTTTAGTAAGAGAAGTTATGGCGCTTATTCTCTCAGCCGGACTTATTTCAATACTGCTTTGGCAGTTGTTGCTTCTTTATCTTTTAACAAGTTTTCTTCTTGCATTCCAGAGAGATTAGTTGTAGCCTTTGGCGAATGATTTCACAAAAAATTGCGACTTTTAATATATGCCTGTAGAATCGGCATTATTTGTGGTAAGAAATTTAGTAATAATTAAACTTGGCGGCAGTGTTATTACCGATAAAACTTCTCAAAAAAAGATTTTTAGAAAAGAAGTTGTTGAGAGATTGGCCCGGGAAATTAAGACCGCCAAAAATAAAGGAAATTTTAACCTTATATTAATTCATGGCGCGGGCTCCTTTGGACACCCACTTGCCAAAAAGTATAGGTTAAATGAGGGATTTCTTAATAGCAGGAGTTCGGAAGGATATGCAAAGACCAAGATCGGCGTGATTGAACTAAATTTTTTGGTCTTTAGAGAATTAGAAAGAGCAAACCTCCGGGCGTGTATCGTAGAATCAAGCGCGGTAACTACTGCTGTCTCGGGCAAGATTAAAAAAATCGATACCGAATTTATAGAATTTTTACTTGCGCAAGATATTATCCCTATTCTTTCAGGAGATGTTGTCATTGATCAAAGAACCGGATATTCAATCATATCAGGAGACCAAATAGTTTCACATCTTGCAAAAAGCTTTAAGGCAGACAGGGTTGTTTTCGTTTCTGACGTTGACGGCGTATTTGATAAGGATCCTAAAGTCTATCCTGACGCTAAGCTAATCCCAGAAATTAATAAAAAGAACTATAGAAGCATTATTAAAAACATGAGGGTTAAAAATAAAAAGGACGTTACAGGAGAAATGAAGGGGAAAATCTTGTCAATTAAGAGGGGGCTGCAAGGAGTAAAAGTTATAATAACAAATGGCCAAATAAGGGGAAATGTGCTAAAATCTTTAGTCGACTCTAATACTCAAAAGATAGGAACTATTTTAAGATTCTAAATTAATTATGAACGGATACGGACACGAAAGAGAGATTTCCTTGCCGCTTGAGGCAAGGCCCGTGCAGGCAGTCGCGCTGATTATAAGAAATTCCCAAGGACTGATCTATACTAATGAAGAAAAAGAAACTAAACCAGAAGTGGGTAAGTTTGCCGGAATGAGGTCTTTTCCTATGGAAACTATAGAGGCGGGGGAAAGCAGAGAACAGACATTAAGACGATTACAAAACGAGGAAGTGGCGCACAACTTAATGACAGCGCCCCCAGACCTACTTGGTGTTTATGGCATCGGTACAGCCGCACTATGGTGTTATGAAACCTCTGTGATATCACAAAACGGCAGAAATCCTGATTATAAAATCGCTGAAGTAGGAGAACCGGGCTGGATCCCAATTGACGACCTTAAGAATGGAAATGTCTGGGTTCGCGAAGGCGTTGTCGAGATGGCAACCGATTATAGTTCGGGCATAAAAGGCGCCAGGAGAGAATCGTGTCAACCGGCAATTCCTGCATTACAAGGATTAAATGGGAAAACAAATTATCGGCCGGGTTGATAAAAAGGGGGACGTGATCGGCGGAATTGAGCGGTGGGAAGCGCATAAAAAAGGCATTTTGCACCGTGCCTTTACGCTTGCTCTTATATATAAGAACTTCTACGTTCTCCAGCATAGAAAACATGCCTGTTTTGACGGAGTTTTTGACATTACCTCATCTTCTCATCAGTTGGTGTCGAACGGAAAATTAGAAGATACGCTTGAATCTGCAAGAAAATGTTTGTTTCGTGAATGGAAGATAAGCAAAACCGAAATAGGCGAACTGAAATTAAAGGGCGCGATTTATTATGAAGCGCGTGATCCAAAAAGCATTTATACTGAGCACGAGATTTGCGATATCGTGGAGATTCGCGTTAGCAAAATCCCCGAGCCCAATTATGAGTTTGCTTACGGATCTTCACTTGCTACAAAGGTAGAGCTTGCGAATAGAAAATCTCGAATCTACTCTATGCTTGCCCCTTGGGTTAAGGTTGCAATCAAGAAAAATCTTATTTAAGATAGAACTAGTGGAACAAGTTAAATCAAATCCCATTCATTCCGCAATTGTTCTTCTTTTTATTTTATCTCTTGTATTTCTTTGGCTAATTAAATTTTTTGATATTTCATATCCGATTTCAGTAACGACTCGAACTGTTTCGGGAGAGCTTTCGGTTGTGGGCGAAGGAAAAGTAGATGTTGTTCCGGATATGGCAAACGTTCAGGCAGGAATTACCGCAGATGGCAAAACCGTTCAGGAAGTTGAGGGTAAAGTAAATGAAATAAACAATAAGATTGTTTCTGCCCTTGAAAAACTTGGAATTGATAAAAAAGATATTAAAACCACTAACTATTCCATAAATCCAAATTATAGATTTACTCCGGACGGCAGAAACAATATTTCAGGCTACACAGGAAATACAAGCCTAACAATTACAGTTAGGGAGCAGGAATTAGTATCGCGAGTTATAACTGCTACGACTGAAGCAGGCGCAAATCAAGTCTATAATTCCGGATTCACAGTTGATGATCCGGGAAAATTCAGGGAGGAAGCAAGAAACAGAGCAATTCAAAATGCTAAGGAACAAGCGCAGAAATTGGCTAGTGAATTAGGAATTAAATTGGGAAGAGTTGTAAATATTGTTGAATCAAGTGAATCACCTCCTGGAATATATCCGGTTATGAAATCTGTTCCGGAACTCAGGGTAGAAGCACCTGATATTGAACCAGGGACACAAACTGTGACATCTGTTGTTACGTTATATTTTGAAAAGAGGTGATTTGGATGGCAAAAAAAAACACCAATAACCATTTGAATATTTTTAAGACATTAAAGCTCCAGTGGTATGAAGTAATGTTTTTTAAAATATCGCTTTTATCGGTGGGAATATTAATAGGAGCAAATTGGCCGGCAATAATTCAGGACTGGGCAACGCCTATTTTAATCATTGCGCTTGTTTCCTCAGTTTACGCAGTCCTTGTCTGGTGGAAAGAATAGGTCTTGACAGGAGACTAAAAAATGTTTCATACTAAATATAGTTTTGGGCTACCATTTTTTATATGGCAAAAAGAATAACAATAACCAAAAGTAATAGAAAATTGATGATTTTAATTTTATTACTTCTCGTCTTCTCCGCGGGATTCCTGATTGCCCGCGTCCGTTACAAGCCGCAAATCCGGGCAACATTTAATATGGTGCAGGAACGGGAAGATAAAATTCGCGAATTAAAAGAAGTAATTAAGGGTTACGAAAATCAAATAATGATACTAGACGCAAAGAAAAAATAAACCCCTCTTCCATTATTAAAATCTCAAGACTATAATAATCCACATGAATTCCTTTGTTAAATGCGTTCATTGCGGTCGGGACTTTAAATTAAGCGATGCTCTTGCTCATGAACTTACGGAAGAAACTAAAAGAATAAAGAAAACAGTTGAGGAGGAAACTCGAAAAAAAGTCCTGGGAGAATTTGAAGAAAAAGATAAAGCGCAAAAATTAGAGCTTGAAGAGGAAAAAAAGAAAAATAGAGAGATAATCGAAGCATTTGAAAAAAAGAAAAAAGAAGATGAAGAAAAAATCCGCGAACAAACCGAGAAGGCTGCCTCTGAAAAACATAGACTTGAAAAACTGGAGTTCGAGAAAAAAATAAATGATATGCAAAAAGCGCTTGAAGAGGCGCAAAGAAAAGGGAAACAAGGATCACAGCAGCTTCAGGGAGACGTTTTAGAACAAGACTTAGAAAAAAGATTGCGGGAGGCTTTTCCATATGATGACTTCAAACCGGTTCCCACAGGAATCCGCGGAGGAGACATTATCCAAGAAATAAGAAATAAGCATGGAAACAGTGCTGGTACAATTTTGTGGGAAGCTAAAAGGCAAAAGGCATGGAGTAGAATTTGGCTTGCTAAGCTGAAGGAGAACATGAGAGAAATAAACGCAAGTGACTGCATACTGGTATCCGACAACCTGCCTGCAAACACAAAAATGTATGACCGGGTTGAAAACGTATGGGTTACAGGAAGCGAATCAGCAATTAAACTTGCTTCTGTCGTACGTTTTGGCATATTAAATGTCGCCATAATAAGGTCTTCGGCAACTCATACTGATGACCAATTAAAAGATCTCTATAGAATAATTACAAGCGACTCTTTCAGACAAATGTTTGAAGCAAGAGACGAAATTATCAATGCGCTAAGACTAGAACTTGAGGCCGACAAAAGGGGCGCTGAAAAACGCTGGAGGAGACAAGGGACATACATAGAAAAACTTGATAGAAATAACAGCCAGCTATATGGAGAGCTTCAAGCCCACATCCCTTCTCTCAAACCGTTGAAAGAACCAGGAATCCTAGGACTTGAGAGCGGGGTGGAGGACGAAGCGAAGTAAACCCAAAACTTTCGGACGATTTTTCTTTAAGAATGCATAGAACTGAAGTGCTTTGTAAAAAATGTGGTTCTCCTCTTGGGCACGTATTTAATGATGGCCCCGAACCTACGGGACTTCGCTATTGCATAAACTCTCTAGCGCTCGAGTTCATCCTCAAAAATAATTAACTTTGCACTTTGAACTTTTAACTACAGTGTGCTACTTTTAAACTATGGCATCGCTTAAGAGAACTGAAACTCGCCGCCAGTTTTTCAAATCTTTTGAAGCAAAATCACTTCGCTCCCGCTCATTTCTTACCCAAACAGCGGATGAATTAACCGCGATTTGTGGTTCCACTACTTTTCTCTTATTCCATATTGTACTTTTTGTATTATGGATAAGCACTAATCTTGGATATTTTGTTCCTATAATTGCGCCATTTGATCCCTTTCCATTTGGACTTTTAACTATGGTAGTCTCACTTGAGGCGATATTTCTTTCAATATTCATCTTGGTATCTCAAAACAGATCTTCTTATATCTCAACTATTAGAGATGAGGTTCATCTTGGAGTGAACTTGGTAGCAGAAGAGGAGATAACAAAAATCCTGGAGGTGTTGGCGGAGATAAGACGTGAACTCGGTATTAAAAAACCTGATCCACAGCTTGAGAGAATGCTTGAAAGAATAGACGCATCGTATATTGAACGGTCGATTCTAGGACAAATGGGTCGTGCAAATAAATCTCTCGTTAAAACAATGCTTGAAGGATTACCCGGACCGATGATTGTGCATCCAAAAACAATAATCACAGGCTATAATAATGGAACTGGCAATAACTCAAATACGAATTCGGACAACGCCAATACATCTGCCGCATTAAATCCTGATGACAAAAAAAAACAGGAAGGCAAAGACAAAAATGGATGATAAACTCAAGTGTCAATCCTGCGGGATACCCTTAGGAATTGGGTTCTATGGAACAAATATGGACGGTGCGGCAAACTCTGAGTATTGCAGGCTTTGTTTTGAAAAAGGTATTTTTCGTGAGCCAAAGTTAACGCTTGCTGAGATGATTGGAAGATCTATCGCAAATATGGTTGACGATTTAGAAATGAATCAGGAAGAGGCGGAAAGATTAGCAAACACGACTATTCCAAATCTTAAACGCTGGCAAAAATATTAACCCTTCCATTTTATTTTTAAGATGTTATAATCAACGAATGGCAAAAAAAACTCTACCCAAAAAGTCAATAAAGCCCTCTATCGCCTCGGGTGGTGGTTTATCAAAACTTAGATTAAAATATCTGGTTCTTCCATCGGTCATTGTTGCTGTTGTAATTTTACTCGGAATTTTTCGCGGACAATTTGTGGTAGCTAACGTAAATGGGGAGCAGATTTCAAGAATCGAGCTAATCCGCGCACTTGAAAAAACGGAAGGGAAAAGAATTTTGGATTCACTTGTTATCCAAACACTAATTACGCAAGAAGCTAAAAAACAAAATGTTTCTGCAACGGGTGAGAATATCCAAGGTGAAATTGCAAAAATAGAAAAAAATATTTCTGACCAAGGGCAAAAGTTAGATGATCTACTTGCAGTACAGAATTTAACCAGAAAACAATTGGAAGAACAGATAATAATACAGATTCTTTTGCAAAAAATGGTCGGAGAAAATATTCAAGTCACGGATATTGAGGTTGATGACTATATTGAAAAAAATAAAGAATCCCTTCTGGAAGATGCAAATATGGATAAGCTAAAGATAGATACAAAAGAACAATTGAAACAACAAAAAATAAACGGAAAAATTCAAGAGTTGATTCAAAAACTTCAAAAGGAAGCAAAAATTGACTACCTCCTCAAATTTTAGTAGATTTCAAACTTTTCCAGGAGTTTTTTGTTGACAATTTAGCTTCTTTGGAATATATTCCCCATTATGCCTGTTGAATTATTTGTACCAAAATTTGAGCGAGAGGAGAGAACTAAGCGGTTTTTGGCACTTGATTCGATTTCTGAACTTGCTCCGAAAAATGATCGCAGACGCGGGCGTTTTGGTTATAGAACTAATACGTTGGCAGATATGATTAGAAGCAGATCCGAAAAGGGCGATGGTGTTTGCCGGAATTTGGACCAGGTACTTTTTGCATCTGGCACTGCGCCAGTTGATGTTTATTACTTTGAAGAGACAGGAGGGTATCAAGTATCGTTGGAAGTTTTGAAACCGGATGGCAAACTCGCTTCAAATGTACATTTTAAATTTGACCACAATAATAAGTTTGTGAACGCAAAATGCAAGAATGAAGTCGGAGTTGGGGAATTCGATTGGGTGTGGCCCTCTTTTAGTACAGATGTTTTAAAAATGCTTCGTGATGATTTGCAAAGTGGTCGTGAATCTTGGGCGGAGAAGCTGAGATTGGAAGCAGATAATTATTACCAAAAAATTGGTGAAAGTTATCCTGACGCGGTGCGAGAGGTTAAAAAATTGATAGATAAATTAGATGAAAGATCAAATTATCATGGCAATGGGGAATTGTTTGTTTTTGGTTTACCTGTTCAAGGTGATGGAAGCAGGTTAAATTTAGAGCTTCAGGTGGCTATGCCATCCCTGAATGAGGAGATTAATCGAATTGTTTGGCACTTAAATTCTGACGGAGAGAGGCTAAAACAATACAATGATGGATCAAGGTTTGGCGCGCCAGTTAGCGTGGTTGTTTTTGATGATTTTGACATAACGGTGCGTGGGTACAGTTCTCGATATAGATATCCGATAAAAATTGGTTTAGATAGGGTTGAGGGAAATTTCTCGAGTTTTATGCAAGGGGGAGTAGGTGGACATTTTGCACTTATAACAAGCTTGTTTAGTGACGATCGTGACGCAGTTCTCCTATATACAGACCCAGTTTCTACATACACAGTTTTTAGAGATTAATATATCTCAAACTTCTCAAGGAGTTTTTTGTTGCTTTCGAGTCAAAGCTACCTATCAATATTATTAGTCTCGCTTCGCAACGGAAACCGAGATTTTCTAAAAGGAGTTATTTTTGAGCTAAAATACTAATGGTTTATCTTAGGTATGTTATGTGAACGAGTATCTTCTCTACGGAACAAACCAGTCCAAGAATTCTCCTTTGTTAAGCACTTGTATTTGCTCTCCGCTTTCGATATTTTCTATCTTGGAACCATCAATAAGCCATTTTCCGTCACGAGACAAAATTGGGTAGTCTATCTCAGGGTATTTACCGTAACCTCTTTGTACTTTCTTTAGAATTTTTGATGACGAGGTCGATAAGGATACTTGATATACTGCGTATTCCCCGTCAACAGTTGGCGTATATACTGGCTTGTATACAAAGATTAAATCTGATCCTATTAGCCTGGCTCTCCAAGGCCGAAAACTTTGTGAGCCGTAACTAGTACTCCCTAATATGTCCAGGTGTAAATCACCTAAACCAAGGCTTTCCTTGGTTAAAATTTTCTCTTCGCCAGTTTCTATATTAACCTGCCCTATAAAATCAGAGGTTCCCAACAATTTCCTGCTTCCTTTTTCATCGGGCTGAGTATAGTTTTTCTCAGAACTGACATAGACTATACTCCTACCATCTTGCGACCAAAAATAGTGACTTATGTCATTTGTGTAGTTAAGCGCTGATTTTGAATTTGGCGTTTGTATAGTGACAAATTTTGCCTTAGAGTTTGCGTCTATTACTTCTATTTGATCGCTCTCAAAGTGCTTTACTCCCACCATAACTCTACTTTTATACGCAATTTTAGTCCCGTCTGGAGAATAGTTTGGCGAAGATAAGGTTGATTTATTTATTGCGGAGTAGTTATAGCTTCCGTCACTTGCATTTCCTCCAGTTTCTCGTACACCTATTTTAGTTTCAAAAAGTGGTTCACTCTTAAATTCTTGGGTATCGAGCCTTATTAAACGCTGACCAGTTAAGTCGTCTGGATTGTTAAGTCTATCAGGTTTAACCATGATACGGTAATTGGAGAGAGCTAAAAAATAACGACTGTCAGGCGACCATTGGTCCTGGTTTCGATGATTAAGTTCCTCGATCCTTTGTTGTACGAATCCTTCTTCAGATTGAAATCGTTCTAATTCTAACTTCCAGCTTTTGCCTGTTTCCAAATCATAAACTGCCTGAGCAGAACCAGAAAATTTTGGATCAATCACTTTTGTCCCGTCTGGCGAGATAATTAGATCAGTGGACAATGTAAAAACTTTATTAAAAATCCGCTTAGATTCTCCCGAAGAGTCGATTCTATAAACCGCCCTTTGTTGCTCATAACTTTTTTCGGAGATACCTAGACCGATATTAGAATCTAACTTATCAAGATAATAGTAGGTTCCATAAGGAGGCTTCGGGCTCGTTTTATTAGAAACATCTGGTTGTGCCTGATTATTATATTGATTATAGACTTTTGGAACCCAGCCAATACTATTGGTTATTAAAAAAAAAGTAACTGCTACTACGAGCAGGAATCCCGTGTAAAGGCTTGCAAAAAATGGCTTACTACTTAAAGCTGAAAGTATTACTAGACCAAAAGTTGACACCAATACTATCAGGAGTTGGGGTGCAGAAAAGAAAATAAGTTGAAAAAAGGACAAAATCAGCAATCCTGACGGATTACGAAGCAGAGCTAAGATAAATGGTGAAGTTGTAAAAAACATTAGCGATACTAGAACCAGAAACGAAATTATTACTGGGAGTCTTTTTCTGTTAGTGGTTGCTGAAAAAACTAAGATACCTGGCAATAAAAGAGTTGCTGTGAGAACAATCATTCTCACCAGAAAAAGTAAGACCGCTGGCACTTCAACATTTCCTCTACTGATAGTTGACATTGCAATGCTCAGTGAATCTCTGTTGAAGAATAACGATATAACTAAAATCGGTAAGGAAATTACAAGGAATAATTTCAAGCCACTAAGACTTTTGAGCCCATCCATTAGAGATGGTCTTTCAATAGGTTTTGGAATTTCTGACGATTGGTCACTTGTTGGTTGTTTGATTGGATTGGGATCTGCCAAGTTCTGACCATTCTGTTGAATGCCATCCATAATTATATGCTACCATTTAATTGTGGCAGTGTCGATAACAGCTATAAGACGAAAAACGAGGATAAGCCATGATTTTCTCAAAAGTGGGACTGGATTAATATATTTCAAACTTCTCAAGGAGTTTTTTATTCCCCTCTATTTGATAGTGAAGAAGATCTGAATATATCCCGGGCTTGCTGGAAAGATTTTGGGGACTCCCCTGCTCCATAATCTTCCCTTCGTGAATTACTATGATTTTTTCAGCATTCTGAATCGTTGAAAAGCGATGAGCAATAATAACAACAAGCTTGTCTTGCATGAGATTCTCAAGCGCGTCCTGCACTTCACGCTCGCTTTTTGCGTCAAGTGAAGATGTTGCCTCATCCAAAATTAATATGGGAGCATCGCGAAGTAACGCTCGGGCAATTTGAATTCTCTGTTTTTGACCTCCAGAAAGCCTAACTCCCCTCTCTCCTACCTCGCTGTCTAAACCCTTTGGCAATCGCATAACAAAATCATATGCATTTGCAAGTTTCAGGGAACGTAAGACTTCCTCTGAGGTCGCCTTTTCTTTACCATAAGAAACATTCTCTCGGATTGTCGAGGAAAATAATTCGCTTTCTTGAAAAACCAGGGAGATATTATCTCTTATATATTTAGCCTCAAGATTTTTGTAGTTTTTGCTGTTTAAATATATGTTTCCCGATACAGGATCATAAAATTTCAAAATCAAATTAATTATTGTAGTTTTACCGGCACCCGAATGACCAACTAGCGCAACCGTTTCATTTTCTCCTACAGTAAATGAAACATCTTCTAAGACATTGTCGGATTTTTCATATTTAAAAGAAACATTTTCAAAACGAATTGCTGGATTTTTTATTTTCCTGAAACTTTTTTTTAGAGCATATTTCTCAACGGATTTTAAATTCAAAATTCTAAAATATTCCCTGGATCCGGATTCTGCTTCCTGAACTCTTGTTAAAATGTACGACATTGCAAATAGCGGACGCCTAGCCTGCGCAACTAACTGAACTATCAAAACCATTTCTCCAATTGTAAAAGCCCCGCGAAATGTATTATAAAAAACCACAATATTTACAAGAAGCAAAACTATATTAAGAGAAAACCCGCGGAAGAAGTCAAAAGCATGATAGGTAGTGCTCTGTTTATCATATATTTTATTTATGTCGATAAGATTTCTTACAACAAATTTGAACTCGCTTATTTCATTGTTAAAACTACGAACTAACGGCATATTGAGGATTACTTCCTGAATTCTGCCGCGCGTTATATCTTCAATTTTATTTTTCTCAACCTCTCGCTTTCCCCATTTTATTGTCGAGTAATAAGATAAACCAATATATATGGGGAACAAAAGAGATGTAAAAATCGCAATCGGAATACTATAGTAGGCAAGAATTACAATCGTAAATACGCTTTGAAGGATTGCCGGCAATATAAAATTGGTTGAAGTATTAGTGAAGTCCTGGATAACTTGCATTCCCCGATTCAGTTGATTAACTATTTTTCCCGACAATTCAGAATCAAAATAACTTTGGGGAAGCGTGAGTACTTTATCATAAAACTTCTCTGTCAAAAATTTCCTGAGGCGCCCGGATAGATAGTCGCCCAATCGATCGCTTATTGTAGTAATAACCAGGGAGATAAAATTTGCAAAAAAGGCAAGAGCAATCAGAATCCCAAGCAAAGTTAAATTTCCGCCCTTACCTTCTACTTCTCCCACTATCTCATCAACTATAAATTTTGAAATAATTGGCGCAATTAACTCAAGAATTGAAGATAGTAAAATTAAAAGACTAATAAACAGAAAAACCTTGTGTAGGGGTTTTGAAACAGCAATAATTTTTGCGATATTTTTCATTTCTTGTGCTTATGATACCATAGGAGCATGGTACAAAGTTCACGAAAATACTGGTTTTCAAATAAATATTGTATCTCTTTGGGTCAACAATCGTTCTCTTATTTATCTGCCATTTGACAGGCGGCCCCCTCAAAAAAATACGAATTTAAACCGCCTACACTTATCTCTTGACAAGACCCTATAGTTAGTATAAAATGCTCGGATTAATGAATAATTATAAAGAACTTCCATCGTGGGCTTCTTTAGAGCAACAAAGGCAATATGCTCACGGAATTGCCGAGGTTAACGCTACTGTTGAAAGGCTCCATGCAGAAGGACGGCTCCCAGATGTCTTTTCGCCTGGACCATCAAGATTACACCCATCGCTTGAAGGCAAAATCCGTATCGAGCCTTGGACAATGGGTGGAAAAGACGGACAAACGCTTCTTGCCGAAATTACTGGACGAGGTGTTAAGTTCTCTTATGCCAAAAGTATGGTTGAAAACCCCGAGTTTACAACTTTACCCGAACCTACAACAATTGAAGTTAGCCTGTTAAAGGTCGGGGACTTAGGAATTAAAAAGGATTATCCTACAACCGCTGATATCATTGGAACAAAAAATGATGTTGGTGAGCAAGGAAATTCTGCCCCCTTCACTAAAGGGGAAATAAGCGAATTAGGCCTTGAGCTTTTACCTGCCGAAGCACTTCTCCACTACCTTCTTGAAAATGGGGATAAGCTACAACGTGGTGAACCAATTATTGCCGGTATGAAGCCTATCACTGATTCCGACGGCAGTCCGATCGTGTTCTATGTGGGGCGCCGTGATGGTGGGTTGTGGCTCCGTGGCCTTTGGGCGGGTCCTGACTACCGGTGGGGTCCTGGCTATCAGTTTGCTTTCGGTGTCCGCAAGTAATTTTGACTTCTTAGACTCTTAAGTCTTTTTTATTCTTTTGACTCTTTGTTTCTTTGGTACTTTGATTCTTTTCGGCCGCGAATTTTTTTTATATACTCCTTATAGATTGGCTATATTAAACGGCTACGGCTTTTCAAAACCTTTCCGGCATATACTAATTGAGAACGCAAGCGATTAAGGTTTCTTGCAGAGGATTTGTATATTTGTCAAAAAAGAATAGGACTTGGTGTAGCGCACTTGAGGATTTTCTATCCCAAATAAAATACAGCCCTGAGAGGATTTGAAGGACAGTGATATAGACGGTGCGTTATACGTACTGATTCCGACGGCAATCCGAACGTGTTCAATGTGGAACGCAATGATGATGGGTTGTGGCTCAATGGCTCTTGGGCGTATCCTGGCAGCAGGTGGAATCCTGACCGTCAGTTTGCTTTCGGTGTCCGAAAGTGCTTTCTTTACCGCAGCCTTAATGGGTTGCGGTTTTTCTTACCTGATGGTATCCAAATTTTTCTTCCAGCCGCCAAACAGGCGGCCCCCTCAAAAAAATACGAATCTAAACCATTGGCTAGCGGATTCATGTAATATCTGTTAAGATATTAATCTTATATGTCGGGTTTTTACACTCCAAAAAGAACAACTGATATTTACACTCCAGGTTCAAAATTTCCTTTTAAATTAAGCAGATCAAGAATTGAGAATTATGTTTCCTGTCATAGGTGTTTTTATATTGACAGGAAATTAGGCATTGATAAACCCCCTTCATATCCGTATACGCTAAATTCTGCCGTTGATAAACTTCTAAAAAAAGAGTTTGATGTCCATCGCGCAAACGGAACTGCGCATCCGTTGATGAAGCATTATGGCGTAGATGCTACTCCAATGGCGCATGAACTTATAAATGAGTGGAGAAACCCAAGAGCTGGAATTAGATACCTTCATGTTCCCACAAATCTTATGATCTTTGGGGGGGTAGACGATGTTTGGCGTAGCGCTTCCGGGGAATTGATAATTGTTGATTATAAAGCGACAGCAAAGGAGGCAGATGTCAATATCGATGCTCCTTGGCAGCAAGCTTATAAGAGGCAACTGGAAATATACCAATGGTTATTTAGGAAGAATGGGTTTGAGGTACAAGATACAGGATATTTTGTTTATTGTAATGGCAAAACCGATAGAATTGCCTTCGATGGAAAACTTGAATTTGATATAAAATTAATTCCATACAAAGGGAGTGACTCATGGATTGAAAAAACTCTACTTGAAATTAAGGGGTGTCTTGATGCAAACACCATACCCGAACTAAACCAAGACTGCGATTATTGTCAGTATTTAAAAAACGTTAGAAATATCTGAGTAGCCACTCTTGACAAGTCTTCCAGGAATCCCTTAATATTATCTTGTGGTAAAAAAAATATTCATCCTTATAATTTTTATTGCGGTGGTGTTTAATCCTGCAGCTATAAGTGCTCAAACCGCCACATCATCACCCCAGACAATCCGCGATCGATTGAAAAATTTAAGGGAGGATCGTCAATCAACCATTCAGGAAACGCGCGAACAAATGAAGGCAAGAATGGATACCTTCAAAGCTCAAATAAGAACTATTAGAGATACGAGAAAACAACTGCTGACAGAAAAAATTTCGGACAAAGTTGCAAGCGCAAATGCAAGATTAACCAACAAAATGGATAAGGCATTGGATCACTCGACAGACATTTTAAATCGAGTCAAAGAGAAAGCAGCAGCCTTCAAAGTGCAAGAGAAAGATACAACCTCTCTTGATCAAGCGATTTCGACTGCCGAATCCGCAATCGCAACAGCACAAGCCGCAGTTGATGCACAAAAATCAAAAGAATATACGGCTAATATTACGAACGAGGTAACTTTGCGCAGTACTATTGGACAAATGGTCTCACAATTCCGTCAAGATATTTCTTCGGTGCATAAATTGATAATCGATGCAAAACAGGCAGTACAAAAAGCAATCTCAGAACTTGCGAAACTAAGAGGAGAAAATACGGCTACAGGATCTGCCAACATATAATAGAAAATGGATGACAATAATTCGAATCAACAAGCGAAGGTACAACCACAGACCGCACCTTTAGCAACTCCCGTTGCCCCTTCACCTCTTCAAATGGATTCGCCAAAAAATGGAAACAAAATAGTTTTACTTGCGGGACTCGCGTTTATTATGCTGATTATCGTAATAGGAATTTATTTCTTTGCATCACAATACAACGCATCGAGTAAAATTCCACAACCCACTTTTGCACCAATAATTCCGGATTCGCCAACTCCAACAGCCGCACCAACAATGCTTGATGAGAAAGACATAGATAATGTCGACATTCCCAACCCCGAGACTGAACTTAAACCAATTGATGAAGACGTAATGCAGCTATAAAACTTGCATTAATATGCCAAGTTTTTTGGATTGCCTGAGAGAAATCCGTTGATATTTTCTTCTGTTGTTTTCAAAATTCGCATTAGAGCCTCTATGCTGTTAAAAGCATTGTGGGGAGTAATTACTACCTTTTTATTATTCAAAAGGATATGGCTTTCCAAAACATTCATAAGTTCTTCAGGAGCAAAATCTTTATGAAGTAATTCATGCTCTTCACGAAGCAAGGGCTCCTCCTCCAAAACATCAAGTCCTGCCGCTCCCACTTTTCCGGAATTAATAGCTGCAAGCAAAGCCCCCGTATCAACAATTGCGCCTCGCGCCGTATTTATCACAATTGCGCCATCTTTCATTTTTGAAAAAGCTTCTTGATTTAGCATATGGTGCGTTTCTTTATTGTATGGAACATGAAGAGTTATTATGTCTGATTGCGAAAGCAGCTCATCCATTGTGACGAACCGAAATCCTAAATCCGCTGCAAGTTTTGGATCCGGCGTTCGCTTATACGCCAAAACATCCATGCCTATTCCTTTAGCAATTCTTATTACATGAGAACCAATATTCCCCACTCCAATAACGCCAAGTGTTTTGCCGAACAAATCAAATCCTGTAAGACCAACCGGAGAAAAATTTCTCTCCCTGACCCTTTCATAGGATTCAATAATTCTTCGCGATATTGTAAAAATCAAAGCAAATGCATGCTCTGCTACCGTATTCTCGCCATATGTTGGAACGGTTGAAACCAAAATATTTCGACGCTTGCATTCCTCAATGTCTACATGATCAAACCCTGTTGACATCGTTGCAATAAATTTTAAATTCGGCATTTGGTCAAGGACTTCTTTATTTATGTTCGAATATATAAATACAACAATGCCATCCATATCGCGCGCAACTGAAACGTTTTTAATACTTAAAGTTTCGGAGTGAAAAGAAAGCGCAAGGGTATTTTCGAATTTAGTCTTAAGATATTCCTTTTCCCAATCTCGTAATTCAAAACAGGCTATTTTCATAATATTTTATATTACAATGAAATTATTCGAATTATCAACGGAGAGAGTTATCTGGTCTCCCTTATTAATTTTATTCTCAAGAATCTGTTTTGACAAAAAGCTTTCGATATTTTCTTTAATATAACGGGCTATGTTCCTTGCGCCAAACTCAGAATCAAATGCTTTTTTGGAAATTTTTTGTATAACCGTGTCATCAAAGCGCGCGATTATTTGATCATCTTCCAACTTATGGAATGATTCATTCAATAGTAGAGCAGTTATCTTGCTTATTTCATCTTCTGATAAATATTTAAATAAAATAACCTCATCAAATCGGTTAATAAGTTCTGTTTTAAAAGTATTATTTCTTAGTAAAGCATCTATTAGAGCATCCCTTGTAATGTCTTGTTTCTCTCTTATTAATTCGCTCCCTGCGTTTGAAGTGGCTATTATAATATTATTCTTAAAAGAAATTGTTTTCCCCTGATTCGTTGTCAGCCTTCCTTCATCAAAAACTTGAAGAAATAGATCAAGGATATTTGGATGGGCCTTTTCAAATTCGTCAAGCAAAATAAGCGAGAAGGGTTTTTGCAAAACTTGCTCTGTCAAAGAATTGGCAATATGCTCTTCCCCTGATTTTTCTCCAAGAATTCTAACTAATTGGTCTTGTGTTTGAAATTCACTCATATCGAATCTTATCATTGCGTTTTCATCTCCGAAATATTCGGATGCGAGCACTTTTGCAGTTTCAGTCTTCCCAACGCCGGTTGGACCCAGGAAAAGAAAAACAGAGATCGGCCGAGTTTTTTCTTCAAAACCAGACCTTGCTCTACGCATCGCTTCCGCGACCGCCGAAACTGCTCTTTCTTGTCCTATTATGCGCTTGTGCATCTTTTCCTCCAATGTTAAAAGCAGCTCTTTTTCTTTTTTGTCAGGGGATAGAAGCGCTACGTGGGTTTTTGCTTGAACAAGTTCTATTACGTCTTTTGCTGAAACGGTCTTTTCCTTTTGAATCTTGGTAGCACTTATTGCTTCTTCTGTAAGTTCTAAGGCGCGGCCCGGTAAAAACTTTTGCGGAAAGTAAACGGATGAAAGGAGAACGCATTGCTTCAATGCAGAATATAAAATTTTTATATTATTTTTTTTCTCAAGTTGTTCCGCCTTCTCACAAAGCAAAAGCAGTGATTTTGCTTCATCAAACTCTAAAATTTTAACAATACCAAATAAATCCCGAATAGATTCTTTGTTGTCTAAATAGGTAGAAAAAGCGCCAATTGTAGTTGTCCCGATAATTTGTACTTTCTCATTTTTAATGTAATCATAAAGTGCGCCGGAGATGTCAAAATCAAATCCTCCTCCCCCGAAAATATTTTCAATATTTTGGATAAAAATAATCGTGTTTGGCGAATTAGAAAGTTCTGACAGGAGGGTTGACAATCGGTTTTCAAGTTCTCCCGCGTTTGAAACTCCTGATAAAAATCTGTCAAGAATAAGTTCATAGATCTTCTTATGGGCGAGAGCGTCAGGAACTGTTCCCAGGAAAGATTCGTATGCAAAATAATTAACAAGAGACGTTTTTCCAGTTCCCGGCTCACCGATTATTATTGTATTTGGACTTCCTTTTGAAAGCGAAATCAACAATTGATCAAATTCTTTTTCATGACCTGTAATTACGGGAGGGAAATGCGATGACAAAATATCGCCCGTCAGATCCCTTGTGTATTTTTTGACCTCATAATTCCACCCGTATGCTAGGGAGTCAAAAACCCCTTCTCCAATAAATTTAATTTTTAATCCCTCAAAAGAATCTGGACGGAATTTCTTTCTTGTCCAATAAGCTATATTTAAAATGTCTTCATTCACGAGTTCTTTCTCGCTTAATAATCCCGTCTCCTCTTCTGATAACAACATGTATGATGCAATCAAATCTATTTCAGTAATATAAGTTCCTCGAACATAAACCGTAAATTCTTTTGCTTGCGCTAGTAATTCCTCTTTTGAGACTTCTGCTTTTTTTATTTCTCCTCCCCCCATTTTTGAAAGAAAAAATTTAATTTCACCTTTGCTCAAAAGTTTTTTAACAAGAGAGTAGGAATCGTGTGAGTTAATAAACACTAGTCTCGCCGAGAAAATCATAGACTCAAGTGGATTTGTTCCATTGTCAGATACTTTATATTGAGGCCTTAAATTTGAAACTTTCATGGCTAGAAATAATTCGTTAATTATAAAAAAAGAAAAAGATGCAAGTATTTGTATCGTAAGTTGAGTATTACTTCTTAATACCAGAAAGGATATTAATATTGCCGAAATTGGAACGAATCTGAATAGTTTACCCGGAAGACTATTTGCAAAAGAATAAATGCTGAAATATTTGTCAATCATAATATTAACATTCTTATAGTAAATACAGGGATTAAAACTACGGCAAGATTAAGCACAACCAGGAGTAAAAGTATTACAAGTGTAACAAGAAAAATAGCAATTAAGAGTAATAATTTTACTACTATTCCGAAAGCTACCGAAAAAACAACAAGTCCCTCTCTGTACTCATTCTTTAAAGGTTTAAAGAAGGTCTTTACAAGTATAGGTACTGAAACCAAATAAAGCCAATATAAAAGAAAGTCTTGCGAGAACTTAAGTGATGTGAATAACAAATCTTTATACCAAAAAACCAACAAAAAGTAGGGGTAGTATAAAACACCCATATTGATTCAAGTTTATGGGAGGGAGTTTAACAAATCAAGTCAACTATTTTAATTGTATAAAGTACGGTTGTTATTGTATTATTAATATAGTAATCCCTGCCTATGCTAGTTTCAGACGAACACCTAAAAGAGTTAATCCTTAAAACGGGACTAATAACGCGGGAAAGATTTATTGAAATATGGGAGTTTGCCATCAATTCCCATATTGACCTTGACGACGCGCTAATTGAAAAAGACGTCATCTCAGATGAACGCCTTGGAATACTTATAGCCGACTCTCTTCATATTCCATTTATCGCGCTTTCTAGACAATCTATTCCGCATGAGGTACTAAATCTTATTCCCGGAAAAATTGCCCGCAGTCAAAAGGTAATACCTTTTGCCTACGACCAGGATGGCTTGAAGCTTGCAATGGAAGACCCGGGGAACCAGGAACTTCAAAACATAATAGCAAAAAAAACCGCGCTTCGCGTAACTCCCTATTTAGCAACAGACCGAGACATTGAAAATGCCATGCAATTCTATAGAAAAGACCTCAGGAAATCATTTGATAGTCTGCTTGAAAAAGAAGTAGGAAAAATTGACATTTCAGGATCGGAAGATGAGGCACCAATCGAAAAAATAGTTACGCTTCTTATCGAATTTGCCTACCAAGACAAGGCATCTGATATCCACATTGAACCGCAGGAGAAAGACTCGCTGGTTAGATTTAGAATAGATGGAATATTACATGATGCTTTAAATCTTCCTAAAAATTTTCATGATAGGATAATTTCAAGAATAAAAATTCTTTCAAGACTCCGAACGGACGAACATTTAAGCCCGCAGGATGGAAAAATGCGCGCCAAACTTGATGAGGAAGATTTGGATATCCGCGTTTCAATTCTACCCATTGCTGATGGTGAAAAGGCAGTACTCAGGCTTCTTGCTTCAAGATTTCGTCAATTCTCGCTAATCGATTTGGGGATGAGCGAAGCAGACCTTACTAAGGTAACAACCTCTTATAATAAATCGTATGGCATGCTTTTATCAACTGGACCTACGGGATCCGGAAAAACTACTACAATCTACTCTATTTTAAAAATAATAAATACTAGAGAGAAAAACATAACTACAATTGAAGATCCTGTTGAATATAGGATTCAAGGAGTTAATCAGATACAAACGAATCCGAAGGCGAATCTAACTTTTGCTAGCGGTCTGCGTTCAATACTGCGGCAAGACCCAAATGTTGTTTTTGTGGGAGAAATAAGAGACTCTGAGACTGCAGGAATTGCCGTAAATGCGGCGCTCACTGGACATTTGGTAGTATCAACTTTACATACAAACGATTCGGCAACCGCCCTTCCACGGTTAATTGATATGGATGTCGAGCCTTTTTTAGTTGCCTCAACGGTCAATGTAATAATCGCCCAAAGACTCGTCAGAAAAATTTGTGAGATGTGTAAAGCTCCTTACACGATTCCTATTCAAGAACTCGTTAAGAATATTCCGCAACCCTTAATTGAAAAACATTTCGGAAAAAAGATGGAAATTCCGTTATTCCGCGGTGCAGGTTGTAAAGTTTGCCACTCAACGGGATACGCAGGAAGACTTGGCGTATTTGAGGTACTTGAAGTATCAAAAGATATACGTAAATTAATATCTGAAAAGTACGACTCTGATGTTATTACAAGAAAGGCAATTGAAGAAGGGATGACAACAATGCTCGATGACGGCCTAGATAAGGCTGCACGCGGAATTACAACAATCGAAGAAGTGTTTCGAGTCACAAAAGTAGAGCCACTATGAATACAAAATCATTAAAAATTTCAAACACTGAAAGACTGGGACTCATAAGTAACCTTGCCACTATGCTTACGGCTGGTCTTTCTCTTCTTGAGATTGTTGATTCCTTGCTTGAAGACTCAAAAGGCAATCAAAAGAAAATACTCGAGATACTCAGAGAAGATCTTACTCAGGGAAGTCGCATCTCAACTTCATTTGCAAAGTTTCCACAAGTATTTGACAAAATAACCGTTAATCTTATACGCGCATCTGAAGAAGCGGGAACTCTTGACGTAATGCTAAAGGATCTTAAAACTACAATTCGGCAGGAAACGGAATTTAGAGATAAAATTAAAGGAGCACTTACCTACCCTTTCATTATTGTGGTCGTCTTTCTGGGTGTCCTTCTTATGATTCTTGTTGTTGTTGTACCCAAAATATCAACTGTATTTTCAAGGCTTAATGTAGAATTGCCCCTTCCAACAAAGATATTAATTTTCTTGTCAGATATACTCGTATCTTACACTATACCTGCTGTAATTGGCGCAGTTGTTTTTTTAATTCTCTTCATCCTTTTGTACAAAAGCCAAAAAAGACTAATTCTTTCCTTCATATTTAGTTTTCCACTCATATCAACACTTGTAAGACAAATTGACCTTACGCGTTTTACAAGGAGCCTTTTTTTACTCCTTAATGCTGGTATACCTATAGCCTCCTCGCTTGAGTTGACTCAAGAAGTAGTATTACGGCGCGATGTTGCTTCTGCCATTGAAAAATGTAAAGAAATGATTATCTCAGGTAAAAAAATGTCTGAAGGTCTAAAAGAGAAAAAAGATATATTCCCAAGTATCATGATAAAAATTACGGAGGCTGGAGAAAAAAGCGGATCATTGGATCGAGCCATGCAAGACACCTCAGAGTATCTTGATTATCAAGTATCTGGAACCCTAGCTACACTAACTACGCTTCTTGAGCCAATAATGCTTGTGGTTGTTGGAGTTTTAGTGGGTGGAATGATGCTTGCAATTATATCTCCAATTTACGGCCTGATAGGACAGGTAGGCGCAAGGTAGTATGAGGAATTTTATGGCCCCGAAGGGTCTTACCTTGAGCGATGGTGAGCTTGTCAAACCAGAGTCGAATGGGTTTTCCCTGATTGAAGTAATAGTTGCAATGGCTGTTTTATTTTCATTAGTCTCTTTTATGACTCTTAATTTATCCGGGTCAACAAATACGGCAAACTTTAGTGGCTCTGTGTATACCTTCATTGCAGATTTTAAGAACCAACAAACAAAAGCTATGCAGGGCGATACAGAAGGGCGAGGAACTCCTGATACATATAGTATTTTTATAAATTCATCTTCCTATACTCTTTTTCATGGATCAACTTATAATTCGGCAGACCTAACAAATTTTGATATAAATACGCCTGTCGGATATCAAATTACAACTACATTCCCTGGCTCACAAATTGTATTTACTAAAGGCAGCGGAGAAATTAATCCATACATGGAAGGCGCAAATAGTATAACAATCAGAAACATTAGAACGACCGAACAAAAAGTAATTCAAGTCAATAAATATGGCATCATTACAAGTATTAACTAGTTATGAATAAACTCTTTACCGATACTCATGGCCAACTTTTAATAGAAGCGCTAATTGCGCTTGCCCTTGCAGCAATCCTTTTACCCGCTCTCTTCGGGGGGTTTTTTGCTTCAAAACAAGGAAAGGCCCAACAAGAACAGAGAATTGAAGCAGTGGCTCTTCTCAAAGAAACTGAGGAAGCTGTAAGAAGCGTAAGGGAAAAAGGATGGAGTCTGTTTTCATCAAATGGAACTTTTTACCCTGTTATTTCCGGCGCCTCCTGGTCTTTTAGCGGTGGATCCGAAAGTATTAACGGTCTCACAAGAAGCTTTGCAATATCAGATGTTTTCCGGGACGCAAATGGAGTCGTTGTTACGTCTGGTGGAACTCTTGATCCATCAACAAAACGAATTAACATTGTAATTTCCTGGAATACTCCTTACACATCATCCGTCACCACAACAATCTATCTAACTCGTTACCTTAACAATACTACTTTTACCCAAACTTCGGAGGCCGATTTTAATTCGGGAATTCTAACAAGTACCATAGTTACAAACACAAATGGGGGCGAGGTCACTCTGGGTGCGGGCGGCGGCGGAGATTGGTGTAATCCGAACTTGTCAATAACTGCTCTTGACCTTCCAAAAAACGGGGTTGCAAATGCGGTTTCAGCAATTGGAGGTAAAGCTTTTGCAGGCACTGGCGAAAACGCATCAGGTGTGTCCTATGCAAGTATCGAAATTAGTAACGCTTTCCCCCCCGTTGCGACAGTCGCAGGTACTTTTAACGGCTATAAAACTAATGGAATTTTTGGAGAAACAAACTATGCATATCTTGCAACTGATACAAACTCTAAAGAGATTGTAATTATAGATCTTACTCAAATTGTCAATGGGAAATATGTTGAAACTGGTTATTTTAACGCACCCGGGAATGAGACAGCAGAAAGTGTTTTTGTAATAGGCAGTGTGGGATATGCGGTTGTGGAGAACAAACTATATACATTTGACCTCTCAAGCAAAAGCGGATCCCGCCCTCAGCTTGGAAGCGTAACGCTTGCATATGACGGTAAGAAAGTTTATGTGGCAGGAAATTATGCATACGTGGCAACTGAAAGTACAACAAGTCAGCTGCAAATAATACAAGTAAGTAATGGTGGTGTAAATCTTTCTGTTGTTGGCCAAGCAGACGTAGGAAGTCAAGAAGGTAAAGACGTATTTGTAAATTCTTCAGGGACACGTGCTTATCTTGCAGCTGGCCTTTCAGCGACTGAAAGGGAGTTTTTTGTTTTAGATATCTCATCAAAAACCGGGAATAGGCCTATTCTTGGAAGTTATGAAGCAAACGGAATGAATCCTAAAGGTACCACCGTTGTAACCGGCAATAAAGCTATTTTAGTAGGCACGGGTGGCGAAGAATATCAAGTCATAGATATCGCAAATGAAACTACTCCTGTAAGGTGTGGTGGATTAAATATTAACAGTGGGGTAAATGGAGTTTCCTCAGTCTTAGAACAGGATGGCGATGCGTATTCTTACATTATTACCGGAGACTCAACTACCGAATTTAAGATAATTGAGGGTGGTCCTGGCGGACAATTTTCAACTTCAGGAACTTTTACCTCAGCTGCATTTAATGCGGGGGCAAGTGTAACCTATAACAGAATTATTCCTAGCTTCATTGAGCCTCCGGGAACTAATTTAAACCTTCAGGTAGCAGCAGCATCTGCTTTAAGCGGAAGTTGCGTTAACGCTTCTTATTACTTTGTGGGTCCTGACGGAAGCGCGAATACCTTTTTTGCAACATCATCTGCCATTCCCCTTATTAATAATGGTCAAGGCTACATTAATCCTGAACGCTGCTTTAAATATAAGGCATTTTTTTCAACAGATGATCCAAATGCTTCGCCAATACTTACTGACGTTACCGTAAATTATTCCCCATGAAATTAATATTTAAAATTTCAAAATTCCACAATAAGGTTGCTGGTTTTACGCTTGTTGAACTTTTAATTTATATGGGTATACTCTCAGTTATTCTTATTGTCTTAACCGATATTCTCGTTGCTGCATTCGGTGTACAGGCTTCTTCACAGTCCACTTCACAGGTTGCGCAAGACGGAAGATATATTTATTCAAGATTAATTTACGACATTAACCAAGCTTCGGACGTTTCAACTCCTTCCGCTCTGGGAAATACAACAAATACGCTTACCCTAAATAAAGACGGAACAACTTACACTTATGCTCTTTCCGGAGCAAATCTTGTTGTAACTGATAACTCTGGCGCATATCAACTGAATAGCGTTGACACATCGCTATCTAGCTTACAGTTTCAGCGAATCGGTAATCCGGGCGGAAAACATACGTTTAGAATAAGTTTTACGGTGAATGGGATAATTAATTTAAATGGCCGATTTGATAGTAAAGCATTTCTTACTACTGCAGGCTTGCGATAAACCATATGGGAACAAAAGGACAAACAATGATTGTTTTGCTCTTATATATACTTATTGCAACTATTATTACTTCAGCTGCAGTTGTAGTAATGGTTGTTAATTCAAAAGGAACTGATAAGGTATACCAAGGGACAACCGCCTTTGATGTTGCTGAAAGCGGGGCTGAGACAGCAATGTTAAAATTACTTCGAAACCCAAATTATACTGGGGAAACGTTGACTGTAAACGGTGGAACAGCTACTATTACAATCACAGGAACCAATCCAAAAACAGTTGTGTCGGAAGGTGCTCTTAACAATTTTACTCGTAAGGTTCAGGCAGTCGTTGATACTAGCAACAATGTGCTTACGGTTATTTCCTGGAAAGAATTATAGTTATGGATTTTAATAAAAAACAGCCAGCCATTTTATTTCTTGACCGCAATCGGGTCGACTTTTGGACGACCGGGTTGTCTGCTCCTGTTTCAATTCAACTTCCTGAAACAGTAGTAAATTTGCTGGAAGTATCAAATGTTGCTGGGTTAGAAAACCTAATAAAAACATTTGTCCAGCAAAACTCCCTCCCCCCGAGAACTTTGACCATTATTTTATCATTTAATATATTATTTGAAAAAGACTTTGTAGAAATTTTGCCTGAGAAACGCGAGATTGAGATACAAAAATTCCTAGGCTCTATACCTTTTGAAAACCTTTATTCCAAGTCTTTTTCTTCTCCTCAGGCTACCCATGTTATCGCAGTAAATAAAGACCTTTGCGATGCTGTTAAAAATTCATTTTTAAAGCTTGGTTTTGAAATTGATGTTATTGTCCCCTACGTAGCTTTAGGACCGGAGGCAAATACTGACACTTTAGATCTTAGGACTTCCCAACAAATAATTAAAAATCTGGATTCCATGAAGCAATACGGCATACCTTTTGAAAAAATTGATACTAGTATTCAGCCTATCATCCCAAAGGAAACTAAAACTCGAAAGGTTAACATTAGGCTTTATGTAATGATTGGATCTTTGGGAATTTTGATTATGGTACTATTCACTCTCCTGCTCCGAGGATAAATTCCCCCTTGACAATTAAAAAAGGATCTGCGTACAATAATTTATATATGAAATCTGCCCACCTCAAGAATCGAGGATTTACGCTAATCGAGCTTCTAGTAGTCATTGGAATTCTGGCAGTTCTTCTTGCAATTACACTTATCGCAATCAACCCCGCAAGGCAATTCTCGCAAGCAAATAATACAAAGAGAAGCAGCGATGTAAATGCTATTCTTAACGCTGTTGGACAATATGCAGCAGACAACCAAGGAAATCTTACAGCACTTGGAATAACTGCAACAGCATCGGCAATTGCAAATACAGCTGTTGCCATATGTGATGATTTGGTCCCTCGATATCTTGCCGCTCTTCCTGTCGATCCTCTAACCAATAACGGAACAGCAGTCACAAACTGTGGGGCAGCTTATACCACAAACTATAACATTTCTCAGAGTGCGACAGATAATAGAATAACAGTAATTGCTCCCGCCGCAGAACTTGGAGTGACCATATCAGTTACCAGATAAATATACCTCACAAATAGGCAAACAATATTAAACCCCATCCCTTATCGGTACTAGACGCTAACATCGCCGTTGACTTTTTAAATTGTAGCTGATAAATTGATATATCTAATTAAAATGGCAAAAATACTTATAGTTGAGGATGATAAATCTCTTCAGGATGTGTACGCTGAGACACTCCGCGCCGAAGGACACACGATAGAAACAGCAGATGACGGGAAGGTAGCCCTTGACAAAATGGCGCAGGGCGGATGGGATTTAGTTCTGCTTGATATTGTTCTTCCGGAAATGAGCGGTATTGACGTTATGCAACATCTGGTAAACGCTCCCCCCGCCAACCCAAACAAAAGCGTGGTTTTTCTAACGAATATTGATAGGGGCGAGGAGGTCAAGAAGGCCTTATCTCTTGGCAACGGATATATCATAAAAAGTCAGATTACACCTGGGGATTTGGTCGGGGAGGTCAACTTATATTTACCGGTACCGTAAACGAAAACGTAGCGCCTTTACCTTCACCCTCAGACACGACCCATATTTTCCCCTTATGCAGTTCTACCAATGATTTAGAGAGATAAAGACCGAGTCCCGTACTTTGTCCCCTATCTTTTACCAAATGGCTACTCCCAATCATATTGAACTTTTGAAATAGTTTTGGTATATTTTCGCGACTTATCCCCCGACCTGTATCTCTTACTGAGATAACAATAAATCCTCTGCCATCAGGCACTAAAGAAATGAATATAGAGCCGTCTTTTGGAGTAAACTTGATGGAATTACCAACAAGATTAATGATAACCTCTTTTATCCTCCCAGGATCAATATAGGCCATCATGGGTTGGGCGGGTTTATCATATGAAATATGGACGCCAAGCTCATTTGCATGCTGCTCAACTTCCTGTACAACCTCTGCCATCAGCTTTACTATATCTATCGCTACAGGTTCAATGGTAAGCCTTCCGGACTCGATACGTGATATATTAAGCATGTCATTTACAAGATTTATCAATCTCTCAGTCGAGGAATAAGTTCTTTGAAGATACTCTTTTTGCTTCTCTGAAATAACACCTGTTTTTCCATTTAATAACATCCACACATACGATTTTATAACCGTCATCGGAGTCCGGAGTTCATGCGAAGCAAGTGAAACAAATTCATCTTTAAGCTTATCGAGCTCTTTTAATTTGTCGTTTGCTTCTTGAATGCTTTGATACAACAGAGAATTATCGATAGCAATACCAATAATGTCAACGAGTCTATTAATTAAATCCTGCTCGTATTCTGATACTTTTGCCGTATCCTCAACCAAACTAATAGAAATCAAACCAATAACTTCATCTCTGACAATAAGCGGATAGACTAAAACGCTTTTAACATTTAATGTTTGTTGGATAATGGATGCTTCCTCCCTGCTAAAATTAGGCGTGAGTAAATCATAATAATTATTCGTTATTTGTAGGGTGCGCGCTTTGAATGCTCGAATAAAAATGTTATCCGTAGTTTCAAATGGGATCTTTTGGCTTGGGAATTGCCGCTTGATAAGGTACTCCGCCCGTTTAACTTCTTCACCATTTGACTCGGCAAGCTTTATGAGTCCTTCCTCTTTTTCAACAATATAAATATTTACCCGCTTGAATTCTGCTTCTTCAACAACAACATCAACGATCTGTGCAGAAGCCTGGTGCAAATTAGTTACAGCGCTTAATATTATAGTATTTATTTTTTGGAGGATGGCTAAGGTCCTATTCGTATGAGCAAGCTCTGCGTTCTTTTTGTACATTTCCTCCGTTACGTGGCGGAGTTCGTCGGAAAGTTTTAGATTTTGGGGATTTTGATCAGGTAGAATTTTTTTATTCGGCGAGGGCGAATTAGTCATTATAAATAATTATAGCATCTATGTAAGCGTAGGGAGGAATTTATTTAAGCGAAGCGGGAAGAGCGTCTGGTTTCATCCCGGAAGAAATCCCGCGCACGGCGTCCTTGCACATCTCAACAGATGCCTGACCAAAAAGGATCCTGTATTGCTCTACTAACTTTTCCAGAATATCCATTTCTTTTCCTTGAAATTGAATATCGTGTTTTTGCAAATCCACTGTGAGTCCCGGTACCTTACGTGCCTGCTCAAGCGCCACTGGCCCGATAATTTTTTCCTGTTCCTGTATTATTTTCTCAACGAGTCGTGCATATACATCCATAAAACTACCTAACTTATCTTTTTAACATCCAAGCTATTTATTCCAAAAGCCATTACAAACATAGCGGCCACAAATAGCAAATCGGAATAATTACCGTTATAGTATGTACCTACTGTAGTTGTATATGAAAAGCTGAAGTCGGCAAAGTAGTTTATTACAAATGCTAAAAGCGTTACGACAACGGCCCATTTATATTTGCCGCCAAGGTATTTCAATGATAGTCCGTAAACCAGAAGTGCTTCTGTTAAGACTACAACATCAAGCACCGGGTATGCAAGGTCAAGAAAAACCTTAATTATATCCCCACCCGATGTAACAACGCCCTGACGAGCGATAATTACTAATAAATAGTATGACGTAACAAATGCAATTATAGGTATGAATACTAGTTGGATTTTTCCATGTTTATTACGTAAACCAAATTGGGCGCCAGTTGCTTTAGAAAGAAAAAATATTCCCAGGATCCAGAACGGCCAGCTAATAATAAAGCTCGCATCAGCCCAGGAAGGATAGGGAATAGCAACATTAAGCACTAAATTATAATACGACCAAATCGTTTCTCCCCCACTCCATGTAACGAGCCCCAATGATAAAAAGATCAGAGCTTTCCCCATAGCGCTTTTAAATCCACCCCAGCTTTTTGCTTTTAAAAGACCTAAAACGCCTCCTGCAAATGGAATTAGCCCATAAATTAAAACAAAATAAAAATTGGAAGATGAGGTTTTTTGTCCTGTTATAAATAGTATGATCCACCAGATAACAACTAAGACAAAGTAACAGCTCAAGAATAACAACGATTTTGTAAGTTTCATTCTCCTTTTTTTGCGTGAGCTAGAATAATCCCTTGATACCCATGCTCTTCAAGTTCGGGAAGTTCCCTTACTTCAATAGTAATACTTTCGGGTAAAAAATCCAACCCCAAAACGCGCTCTATGTCATGCTCATCAACATTGGCGCTTGGAAAATAATTCTCTCCCGCACGGTAATATTTGGCTTTTCTTAATGCTGCTGTGAAAAAAGTGCCATTGGGCGCAACCAGTGAGGCAATATTTCTCATAAATTTTTCCCAAACTCTCCTATCATCTGTTGCCGAATCTGCGCAAAACCCACTAAATACGTGCGGATAATATCCGTTGTACTTTTCCCCCAATGGATATGTTATTCCAGCATCAGCCTGGATAAAGCGTGTTACTTTTTTCCGAGTCTCAACCTTTCTTTTTTCTATTTGTTCTTCTGTTGGATTTATAATTCCTTCACATTCCAATATGTATTTAACGTAGTGATCCCAATCATGGCTCCCTGAATCCTCCTTTGTCCATTTTTGAACCTCCTCTAAATTACCGGGCACAAAATCTGCCATGTGAATTTCTGAGACGTAAGGCGCAACAGCAATGGTACGATGAGCTGTTGGCCCGCATCCAAATTCTAAGGCCAAGGGCTTTCCAGCCAAGGTCTTTAGAAAATCTACTTGAAACTTAATTGCTTCAAGTTCATCCGCAACAACTAAAGGTGGCGAATAGAATTCATTTAAATAATCTTTTGGATTCCAATGCGCAGAAAAAGATCCAAGCTTAACATTCTTTTCTTTATTTTCCGCTTTCATTAATCTTTTAAAAAGCGTACTTTTGGTATCTGAAAACCGTTAAATTGGGAAGCGTATACGGTAGTATATGCTCCAGCATTGATTATAAATAATCTATCATTAACGCGTACTTCAGGAAGCATGATATTTTTAAGAGGGATATCAACGCTATCGCAAGATGGCCCAGCAATCGTTACCAGTTGTTTTTTTCTTTTGTTGGGGGCCTTAATTTCGTAAGAAAAATCTAGAACAGTTTCCATAAGTCCATTAAAAACGCCAACATCAATATACACCCATTTTTCACTTCCTCTTTTTGCCTTGCCGATTACCGATGTAATCATGATAGCCGCATCGCCTACAACAGCTCTGCCTGGCTCGATCGTCACCCTCAGTTTTGAAGCGGAAGTTTTGAAGTTATTTTTTAATGCCTTTTTTATCCCTCTACCTATATCTTTTATTGCAGGTATCGGTTTTTTATGAAATATAGGAATACCTCCTCCAAGGCTTAAGAAATTAAAATTAATTCCCTCTTTTCTTGCGGCTTCCCAAATGCTTTCGCAAATATATAAAGCGCTCGTCCAATTGTTTTTATTTAGACACTGAGACCCAACATGAAATGTAAGGCCAATGGGGTTGAGTCCTTTTCGTTTAGCGTATTTAATCAAGGGTATTGCCTCAACTGCATCAACGCCAAACTTTTTAGTTAGTGGCCAGTCGCTTCCTTCATTATCAACCGCAATACGGAGCACTATGTCGCTTTCAGGAGCGTTTTTTGCTATCTTGTCTATTTCCTCAAAAGAATCGAGTGCCATTATTTTAACATCATATTTATAGAGGGCCTGAAGAAGCTCTGGGGTTTTTATAGGATTCAGACAGATAATTTTCTCGGGACTAACCTTGAATTTTTGAAGAAGTTTAAGCTCGTTAAGAGAAGTCACCTCAAAAGATGCTTCCTCTTTTAAAAGCTCCTTAATAATTGCGGGATTATCATTTGCTTTAATTGCATAAAATACCTCGCAGTTAGAAATGCCCTTTTTAATCTTTCTGAAGTTTTCCCTAACATGATGTAAATCCACCAATAGAAAAGGGGTAGGATAACGTTGTGCGTACTCAATAACTCGCCTTGTGATCTTCATTTAGCCTCCTGTTTTTACAATAAGCCACCCGATCCCGATTACAAGCAGAACAGCAATCACTTGTTCTAAATGCCCCCAATGAAAAAACTTACCACTTATCATGGCTAGCACCGTTATTGCGGTCGCGAACCAGATCATTGTTTGAATCTCGACGGAAAAAATCCCGGACTTTTGTAAAAAATATACAGTAGCAATATATCCTAATCCTCCAATAAGAAATCCAAGGATGGATTTAAAAAGTTCCAATGCAACTGGCTTCCCATGAAGCCACCCTTGTGAAGCATGTATGAAGCCTTGAGCATCTGCAATTCCGGAAATTACTGAAAAACAGATAATAGCCAAAATAATACCCGGTTGATAATTCATTTTAACAATTAATCTAAAACCATCCCTTGTGCCCTTCTTTTTCAAAGTCTCCCAAGAGGGCTTTTTGCGCACGCGTCAATTTCTTAGGAATTGAAACTTTTATCTTAACGTAATGGTCTCCTTTACCTTTCCCTCCAATATTGGGAACGCCTCGCCTACTCAATCGAATTAGCGCATTGGGTTGGGTTCCCTCTGGGATCTTTAATTTTACTAAACCTTCAACCGTCTCAATATCTATTACGGCGCCTAGCGTTGCCTGAATCATTGAAATTTCTTCTTCAGTTATAATATCGTATCCTTGTCGGACAAATCTTTGATCAGGACGAACACTAACTATAATATCAAAATCGTCAAATCGAATTCTTGAATTACTATCAACCCCCGAGGGTATTTTAATACTTCTGCTTTTCCCATCAATTACCACTTTCTTTGCCACACCCTTTATGGCTTCCATAAAGCCTATCTGAAGTGAATAAGTCGGTTTTCGCCTGCCAAAAGGCGCGCCGCCTCCAAAAAATTGCTCAAAAATCTCAAATGGATCCGTGAATCCTCCAAAGTCAAAATTTGCTCCATTCTCGCCCTGAGCGGAGCCGAAGGGTCCTTCTGTTGAATAGGTATATGTAAACGGCCCCTGCCGACCTTGTCCGCCAAACGGGCTTTGTCCGCCACCAAAGGGTCCACCTGTTCCTGCTCCCCCCTCAAATACCTGCGAACCAAACTGGTCGTATTGAACGCGCTTTTTTGGATCTCCTAAAACCTCGTATGCGTGGTTTATCTCCTTAAATTTACTCTCTGCTCCCCCTGTTTTGTTTTTATCTGGATGGTATTGCAACGCAAGTTTTCTATAGGCTCGCTTTACTTCTTCTTGCGAAGCATTTTTTGAAACACCTAATAACTGATAAAAATCTTTTTCTGCCATACTTTTTAGCTTCTAGCAATTAGCATCTAGCCTTTAGTTTTATTCGAACTAATTCATAGTGGATAGTTGCTGATATTGGTATTTTAGCAAATGTGGGCCTTGTTTGCCAGTCTCGACTAGATAGTCAAGCCTAGGTGGGCTGGGCCTCAGTTGGGCTCGCAAATGAGATCCCCAATCTTTATTGCTCCTAGTTTGCCAGGCTTTGCATCGCTTCTTTCACGGCATGTATAGGTCTTGACCGGTGTTGGTGATGGTTTAAGCGTTGGGGTAGGTAAAATTGTTGGCAGAATCAGAATTGGATCTGGACCCGGCTGCCCCGAGGCTGAGATTATGCAAGTTAAGACATATGTAGTATTGTTTGGTAAATTAAAAGAAGCGTTGCACGCCCTCTGACCATTAATGCTTATGGTTACAACATAAGGGCCCCCATTAAGGTTAAGGAAGCTAAAGTTCCCTTGACCATCTGACACAATCTGTTTATTAACAGGCCCCTCAAGAGTGATCTGGGCACCGGCAAACCCCATCTCTTCGTCATCCTTTATACGATTACTATTTTTATCTACAAAGACATTCCCGTTTATTGAGGAGGAGGATCCTGGCTGAGTTGGAGTCAAAGTAAGCGCAGGGGAAGGACCTGCGGGGGATGGAATTGGCGTAATGGGAGGAAGACCGGAACACGCATTAAGCGTTTTAAAAGCATTTAAACGCTTCCCTATTGGCTTATCTGTATCTATGGGATCCGCATTGTTGATCAAACAGTCTTTAACTTGTTGGGGAGAAAGTGAAGGATTTACGGACAAAAGAAGAGCCACGACTCCTGCAACATGCGGTGCTGCCATTGAAGTTCCACTTTTGTTACCATAATCATTATTGGGTATTGTTGAATATATACCCGTGCCAGGTGCGGCAATATCAACCCGTGACCCGAAATTAGAACTTGAGCTTCGTTGATCATTTTGGTCTGAATTCCCAACCACTATTACTCCGCTGCACGATGCCGGACTTACATTTGCTACATCAATCGCTTGGCCTCCAGTTGTTACGTCTGCGTTTCCTGCGGCAACAACAACAACAACGTTTCTTGATATTGCATAATCAATAAACTGCTGATAATCTGAGGAGCAACTTCTAAGATTAGCCCCCAAGCTCATGTTTATTACCTTAGCTCCACTATCCACCGCATCTTTTATCGCCTCTAATGCCCAAGCACTTGAACCTCTCCCCGAGCTTCCCAAAACCTTAAAAGCCATAAGACCTACAGACCAATTAACTCCGCTTACGCCTAAGTTATTATGTCCAACTGCACCAATAGTCCCCGCAACATGGGTACCATGAGACATATCATCGAAAGGGTCATTTGTACTATTTGTATAATTTTTCCCCTTAAAAATTCCCGTTGGTAAATCCTGGTGATTATAATCAATACCAGTATCTATAACCGCCACTAAAACGGTAGACGAACCTGTTGAGATCTCCCACGCGTCAGGCATATAAATTTGCCTTAATCCCCAAAGACCAGGATCGGAATACATGGGGTCGTTTGGGATTGCATGTATACTTATAATTGAATTCGGGCCTGAAAATTCAATTTCAGATAGCTTATTTAGTTTCTCTTTTGTCTTCTTAACGTCCGTCCCTTTCTTGAATGTAAGCAAATAATAATTTCTCAACGTTGGGTCATCCGAATCAGATACCTTCCTTTGAGACACAACCCCCAAGTTCTCAAGCGTGCTTTTTAGGTTTTCTATCTCATCAATTGTATAAGTATCTTTATATTTGACTATCAGTTCATCAGCAACATATGGCGCTTTAAACGGATCATCTTCTTCATCCCCAAGCGTTGGTGTAGGAGTTGTTTTTGAGTTTTGGTTTATAGTTGAAGATATAAAAATAAACAGGGGAACAATTAGAACTGCCGAGATTAAAATCATGCCAATAAGAAGACTTTTTTCCTTTAGGAGGAATGAGAATTTTGAATCAGGAATAGAACTTCGCAACGGCGAATCGCTTTTTGGATTCTTGCGATCTTCCATTATAGTCCGTTTGGAGTGCTTTTTTGCATTTGTGATCCGTCAGGATTCAAATCTTGACTCGCATCTTGCTGATCTGTTTTGGGAGGCTCGCCCATCCCGTTATTGTTATAGCCATAAACAGGCTCCGTGTTAGGGATCGGTTTTGACCCGTTAACGCCCGTTTGAACTTGGTCTGTTGGTGGTTTTGCCTCTTCCGATTGGGAATTAAGATTTTGCTCTGTTTGACCCAAACCTTGCAGGCCTTCTTGTTTATTTTGCGTTTGAGCTTTGGTAAAGGTAAATTCATCCTTTTGCGCATTAAAATCGATCAAGATTGTATCGCCTATGATAAAAGCCTTGCTGATTATTGAAAGCGCTATTGAATTTTCAATAGATGCTTGTATCAAACGTCTCAAGGGTCTTGCACCATATACGGGATCGTAGCCTTCCTTTGCCAATTGGTTAAGCGCCCCCTGTGTTATTTGTAGTTCAAATCCCTGGTCTTTGAGCAATTTCCTTGTTTTTTCGATACTTAACCTTGCTATCTCTATCATGTCTTTTGCATCTAGAGGCTTAAATACTACAAGTTCATCAAAACGATTTAAGAGTTCAGGCTTGAAGAATTTATGAAGTTCATCCATTAAAATTTTTGTTATTTCTGAGAATTTTTTCTGAAATTCCTCTGGAGGCATATTAGTTCCGGCAGCCGTTAATTCTTTTTGTATAATAACACTCCCAATATTTGATGTCGCAATAATTACTGTGTTTTTAAATGAAATCGTATTCCCTTTATTGTCCGTTAGTCTTCCATCTTCAAGAAGCTGAAGTAAAATATTAAATACATCAGGATGCGCCTTTTCCACTTCGTCTAAAAGCACAATTGAGTAAGGCTTGGCTCTAACTGCTTCAGTCAACTGCCCGCCTTCCTCATACCCTACATATCCGGGGGGTGCCCCAATTAATTTTGCGACCTCATGTTTTTCCATATATTCGCTCATGTCAAGCCTGATCATTGACTCCTCTTTTCCAAAAAGAATCTCCGCCATGGTTTTGGCAAGTTCTGTTTTCCCAACCCCAGTGGGCCCCAGGAATATGAATGATGCGATAGGACGGCCCGCGGCTGATAAACCGATACGACCCCGCCTTATTGCTTCTGCTATTGAAACAACCGCCTCTTCCTGGTCAATAAATCTTTTATGTATGAGTTCTTCAAGTTTTATTAATTTTTGGCTTTCATCCTCTGTTAATTTTGTGATTGGAATCCCGGTCCATGCAGAAACTACCTTTTCTATATCCCCTTTCTTTACTTGATTATCCTGTCTTTTCCCTTCAGTGCTTAAAAGTTTCACTTCAGCCCCGGCTTCATCAAGAAGATCAACTGCTTTATCCGGCAGGAATCTTTCGCCTATGTATTTTTTGGATAACTTAACCGCGGCCGTGATTGCATCTGGGGCAAAAACAACATTATGAAACTTTTCGTATTTAGGCGCTAACACCTTGAGCATTTCAATCGCACTCTCCTCCGGCGGTTCGTCAACCAAAACAGGCTGAAAGCGTCTCTCAAAAGCCTTATCTTTCTCAAAGTATTTTCTGTATTCAGCGGTCGTAGTTGTTCCAATCAATTGTATCTGACCACGCGCTAAGTACGGTTTTATAATATTTGAGGCATCCATAGACCCTTCTGTATCTCCTGCGCCAATTAAAGAATGAATCTCATCAATAAACAATATTAATTGACCACTTGTTGCCTGTGTTTCTTTAATAACGGCCTTAAATCTTTCTTCAAACTCCCCCCGGTGAGTCGCACCAGCAATAAGAGAAGCAAGATCAAGCTGCATAATCTGTCTATTGGTAAGAGCCTTGGGAGCCGCACCCTCGACAATTTTTTGCGCCAATCCCTCTACAATTGCGGTTTTCCCAACTCCTGCCTCACCAATTATTATTGGGTTGTTCTTTGTCCTTCTCAGCATTATATGAATTAATCGCTCAATCTCACGATCTCGTCCTGTTACCGGATCTAGCCTGCCTTCTTTTGCCTCAAGCGTCAAATCAATGCTATATTTCTCGATCATTGACTTACGGGCTAACGTATAGCTTCCGCTTTTTGCAAGCTTTTCCTCCAAGCTTTGCTTTTCTATCCCCTTAGATTTTAAGAGTCCAGAGGTTGAAGCGGCGCTAAATGTCGCAAGCAGTATGTCTTCAGGGCTAATAAAGCTTGACCCTCTTAATTTTGCCGTATTATAAGATTCCTCAAGTATTTGTTTTGCATCATTACCTAACGTGGGTTGACCTGAAAAGCTTCCTTTTTCTTGTTTTGACTCAATTTCTTTTGAAAGTTGTCCTACGTCAACTCCAAACTGCTCAAGCAATTTAAAGACTTCGCTATCGTACAAAAGTCCATAAAGCATACCGCCTGGTTCTATATTCGCCTGATTGTTATTTTTTGCTAGCGTTTGTGCCTGATTTAAAACCTGTGTCGCCCTTGGGTCAAGTCTTGACAACGCTGTAATATTCTCGCGGGCGGCAGGTGTTGCAGTAATTTTACTCTGACTATCAAAATTCTGACCTTTATTCTGCTCAGTTATCTTAATGGTTTGTTGGGTTTTTGTATCTCCTCCTAGAATATCGGGGTGTGTTGCTTGCTCCACTTTAATTTCTGTCCCAACTTGTCTTCCCTGAGAGATACCGAAAGACTCAGTTTCATTTACTTGCTGATCTTCTTTTGTTTCTTTTTTTTGATTAAATAAATTTCCAAACATAGGCAGGTTATTTTATAAATTTTAACATAATTTACTTATGCTTATCATTACTATCGTCTGGGTCTTCAGCTTTTGGCGTTTCTTAGATTGCCGGATTATCAGACAATTCTCGTTCTGCTTCCTCTTTTAATTCCTTAGGCTTTTGTACCTGTTGCGTTTTCGTTTCCACCATGCTTTCCTCCTCGTTTTCTTTCCTTTCAATTTCATTCAAAACGCTCTTTCCTGCCTCAAGTTTTGCTTTAAGATATGCAATGACCTCCGATTTTGAAAATCCTCCAATTAAAAGGAACGGTAGGATATTTGCAACCATTTCCATCCCTTGATTTATTTTTTCTACATCGAAAGAATTAAGAAGACTAACGGCCTGATTTATTCTATCCATATCATTCTTTATCCATGCGCGTTTTTCAATCTCTTGACCATAGAGATCTTTTGGCGGTTCAATCGTCTGATAATTTTCAACCCATAACTTTCTTACTTCTTCGTAATCATCGAGGCTCACTTGTTGCACTCGGTTGACAGCGGGCAACGCTGCTTCACGTAAGGCTTTTAGCATACCCGGAGCTTCAGGGAGAAGTTCTGAGGCTAAAACATTACCTTTCTTTTCCTCAACAAGTAGCTCATCAAGTATCTGGTTCTCTATCTTTATTTTCTGATCTTCAGTTATATCTTTCCTGGAGATCTCCTCGCTTGCGTCAAGGATTGTTAACGCAAGCATATTGCCTTTTTGTTTCTCGGCAAGCAACTTATCTTTCATCTTGGCTATTCGTTCTTTCTCGGCAGGTAAAACTGTAGTCTGAGTTGTCGTAATATTCTTAAGAATCTGGCTCACTTGGAAAAGTTGTGTCTGTCGTGCCTGAGCGATGCGCTCCGCTCGTACCCCTGCGGCATTTTTTTCGATTGGTGAGACAGCACTTATCTGTGAAGCGGTAAGAACCGCTGATGCAATTGGATTACCTCTTTGCTTTTGTTCTACAAGTTTTTGCCTGACAGTTGAGAATTGTTCCTTCTCAGAAGGGATTACTACAAGGTTGGGGTTGGCAATTTTTGAAAGCGTACTATGAAACTGTGAGGCTTCAGTTCTCTTTTCAATATCGCTTGATAACATAGACGTTTCGAACCGGGCGATATCGCGCATTTTCGGAATTGAGAGGTTTGTAAGTCGCAGCACATCGGCGCTTTCCCGAACGTGAGCCTCAATATTAACTTTTACCTCTATGGGTCTAATAGCAGCGCCTTTTTTCGCAAAGAAAGGAAGCGTTCGGGCAACTCCAGTGGGCTGAAATTGTCCAGGCGATGGTGGTGGCGGGCCTTGCGGTATACCTTTGGGTGGATTAAGAAATCCAAAATTCCTGTTTGCGAATTGTTTAAGCATTATATTGCTGTCAAGCGATAAGGAATTTAAGTAATCGAGAAAGATTTTTAACAGGAGGAATGGCAAGAGAATCGCAACCCAAAGCATAAGCAGGGCAACTACATATAGAGCGAATGTGTCTCTCAAGTTAACTGAATTTGATATGCTGAGTACCTGACCAGGTCCGCCGATTAAAATGTTAATGGCAGTTGGGTATACAATTTTTCCCGCTTGTACTCCTGAAAAATCAAATGGAAGCGGAATTCCAGCTCTCCAAACAACTACAATTCCATGAAGAAAGATAGCAAAAAGAGGCGCATACAAAAGCCATCTAAAAAATTCACCTGCCCAAATTTTTGCGGTATTTCTGATTGGTCTATAGAAAATAAGCAGCGGGAAAACGGGAGATAGTACAATAAAAAACCACAAAATTATCTTTCTCACCAAAAGGATTACCGTCATAACATAGTAAGTAATGGCAGTAAGCTTAACTAAGAGTAGAGAAATAAAAGCAGATTCCTCGAATTCAGGACCTGTTTTTTTAAGACCCGTAAAGGTTTCGTAATCAAACCCTATATATAAAAGGTCCTGTGTCGAAATATATTTACCCTTGCTTCTTAAGAAGAAGTCCTGAACTATATCGCCCATTTGATATATAAATTGAACAACGGAGAAAGAAATAGTTATAAAAACTAAAACAAAAACAAAACGAGGTATAAACTTCATTACGGTAACACTTTGGCCGCGAGTTATAATTAGAATAAAGGCAGTCGCGAGTACAAATAAAGCAAGCAGAGCATATACTATATTTCTTATTATTATCCAGAAGGGAATCAAAGGATTATTATTGTTATCGCATTGATTCTCGGATATTTTTACCACACATAGCCAGCTATAATTTCCAAGAGTCCAGTCGAGAAATTGACCGGATCGCGCT
>CAYHUY010000001.1:40770-87123 GCA_964360265.1 uncultured Gammaproteobacteria bacterium
TTGCGAGTCTTGCTGGATTACCTTGCGAAGTCATTATATAGTAACCTCCTATGATCATAAAAAGGAGCCCTACCATCCCTATTAAACCAAGTCCAATTCCATAAAATCTTTCAACGAAACCAATGGGATCTTGAGGCACGCACCCAAAATCTGTCAGGATTTCACCTTGAGAACAAGCCATATGTTTATGCTATCAAATAAAGTGAACTCAAACAAGGGGAACAGAGGTGTTTGAGGACTTAATTTACAACTTCTCCTTCTTGGGGTTCATCCTTCTTTTTATCTTTTTCAGAATTCTCCGAATCTTCCGATTTCTTTTCTTCGCTAGAATCACTTTCCGATGCTTGTTCGGCTGTTTGATCCGAACCCGAAGCGCCTTCTTCTTTATAGAGCTGCTCGCCGATTTTTGAGAGAGCATCAGAAAGATCCTTTGTCTTTCCTTCTATATCTTCCTTATCGTCTTTTCCGGTTGCTTCTCGGAGTGCTTTTATTTTTTCTTCAATGTCTTTTTTATCAGCTTCCCGTACTTTATCTCCTGCATCTTTGAGAGATTTTTCGGAAGTAAATATTAGTGTGTCCGCAGCATTCTTTGCCTCCGCTAATTCTTTTTTCTTTGCATCTTCATCTGTGTGTAGTTCTGCTTGTTTTGTCATATCTTCAACTTCCTCCTTTGTTAGTCCCGTTGATCCCGTAATTTTAATTGACTGTTCTTTTCCGGTAGCCTTGTCCTTTGCCGCGACCGACAGGATTCCTGATGCGTCAATATCAAAAGACACTTCAATTTGCGGTACACCGCGGGGAGAAGGAGGAATCCCATCAAGAATAAATCGACCTAAAGATTTATTGTCAGATGCCATTGAACGCTCTCCCTGTAAGACGTGTATCTCGACTTGCGTCTGATTATTTGCAGCTGTTGAGAAAACTTGAGATTTTTTACTTGGGATAGTTGTGTTTCTCTCAATTAAAGGAGTCGAAACCCCTCCTAAGGTTTCTATTCCAAGCGTTAATGGCGTAACATCTAAAAGCAGCACATCCTTCACTTCTCCCCCCAAAACTCCCGCCTGTATTGCCGCGCCAATAGCTACAACTTCATCAGGATTAACGGTTCTATTTGGCTCTTTTCCAAAGAATCGAGAAACTTCTTCAACGATTTTTGGCATTCTCGTCATGCCTCCCACAAGAATTACCTCGTCAATCTTACTTTTATCTACTCCCGAATCCTTCAGTGCGTTCTTAACCGGACCAAGCGTCCTCTGTACTAATCCATCTACTAAGCTTTCAAGTTTTGCACGGGTTAATTTCATGGTTAGATGAAGAGGACCACTAGGTCCTTGCGTAATAAAAGGTTGGTTGATCTCAGCAACAAGCGCAGACGAAAGTTCTATCTTTGCTTTTTCGGCTGCTTCCTTGAGACGCTGGAGAGCTTGAGGATCGGATCTAAGATCAATATTGTTTTCCTTTTTGAACTCGGTTCCTATGTAATCAATTATTACCTGATCAAAATCATCGCCTCCAAGATGAGTATCTCCATTAGTTGCCTTTACCTCGTAAACTCCTTCCCCAAGTTCCAAAATCGAAATATCAAAAGTTCCTCCACCTAAATCGTAAACCGCAATAGTATGGGCGTGTTTTTTATCAAGGCCATAAGCAAGCGCTGCTGCGGTTGGCTCATTTATAATCCTTAAAACCTCAAGTCCCGCAATTTCTCCAGCCTGCTTTGTTGCTTGACGCTGCGCATCATCAAAGTATGCAGGTACAGTAATTACTGCCTGCGTAACTTTCTCTCCCAAATAGCTTTCCGCATCTTTCTTAATTTTCTGAAGGATCGCGGCCGAAATTTCCTGTGGCGTAAAAGATTTCCCGTCTACTTCAACTACCGCCATCCCGTCCCGTCCGGATTTAACATTATAGGGAAGAAGTTTGCGGTCGACCTCAATAGACTTATCATTAAACCTTCGACCTATAAGCCTCTTTATTGAATAGATGATTCTTTTGGATTTTAGAACCATCTGACGTTTTGCAATATCTCCAACTACTCGGTCTATTGGGTCAACCACAGATGGAATAACATTTTTCCCTTCAGCCGAGAAAATCACCTTTGGAGAACCACCCTCCATCACAGCAACACACGAATTTGATGTCCCTAGATCTATTCCAATTATTTTTGCCATATTTATCCTTTTCCAACCTTCACTTGTGCCGGTCGAATTAACTTTCCGTAAAGTGTATAACCCGGTTTTAGCTCTTCCAAAACTTTATTCTCCTCACCCGTATCGGTTGAAACTGCCTCCATTCTGGTTGCATCGAACATTTCTCCCTCTGTTCTTACTCTATCAACCCCAACTTCATTAAGACTATCCTGAAGATGTCTTATGGTTAGCTTTATTCCTTCATCCGCTACATATTTTTCTGCTAAAAACAGTGTATCAAATGCAGGAATAATTCTCATCAGTAAATCCCGGTTTGCAAATTTGATAGTCGCACTTCTTTCATCTTCGAATCTCTTCTCAAGGTTGCGATAATCTGCTATTGCTCTTTTAAGCTGATTCTCAAGATCCAAAATTCTTCCTTTTAAAACCCTTGCTTCATCTTTCTGTTTTTTAGATGAGCTCTTTTGCTTTATATTTTGTTGTTCCGAATTTTCTCCTCGAATAATCTTATCATCTTTCATAACCCACTACCAATCCGCAACATCGCCAACTAAATTTCCAAAGTATCTTACTATTGGAATAATAGACTCATATTGCATTCTTGTTGGGCCTACTATCCCAATCGATCCTCCGTGATGGGATCTTGTTTCAAATTTTGAAAATACAAAACCGTACGGCTTTAAAGCTTCCTCGTCAAAATCATCCTCAAGAAACACAGAACATTCATCCGATAGTTTCTCCAAAACTTGATCAAAGTATGAAATATTATCAAGAATATTTAAGAAGTTTTTAGTGATATCAATATCGTAAAACTCAGGCATCTCCAAAATATTTGAATAGCCCGAATAATAAATATCTCTCTCATCAGTAAAGATGACTGCAAGGGCTTTTGTCTTCTCTGCAAGATTTCTTGTTGCTTCTCGCAGAAATTTATCACGTCGCGTTCTCAAATCCCAAATTTTTTCTTTTGCCTCAACTTCTTCGGCAACTGAAATCTGTTTTTCCTGCATTAAACCAGTAACGTAAAATTTTATAGCCTTGCTCGTTGGAATTCTTCCTGCGGATGTATGCGGTTTTGATAAATATCCAAGTTTTGACATTTGAAACATCTCATTTCTTATAGTTGCAGGACTTACTCCTAAATCGTATTTTTTCTCGAGCGTTTCAGAGCCTACCGGCTCTGCCGTGTCGATATATTCTTTCACGATGTTTTTAAGGATGTCTATTTGGCGCGTTGTTAAATCGTACATAGGGCTAATGTTTGAATTAGCAAGATAATACCATGACTGCTAAAAGAAGTCAAGAGACTATTTGGCACTTAACTCCTGTCATTACTACTTTCCCCAAAACTAAACGTTATACTCTTGGGCAGAAGCTCGACAACGTTACACTCGATATTCTTGAATTACTTTTTTCAGTCCCAAGTAACCAAGATAAAATTGAAATATTACAGAAAATAAGTACCAAAGTTGACCTTATCAAAGTCCTTTTAAGACTTGCCAAAGACAGCCAGGCGCTGCAAAACAACAAATATTTAGGCCTTGAATCAATACTGCAAGAAATAGGCAGGATGCTTGGAGGATGGATAAGATCAACCAAGCAAAGTAGTGGGCAGGGGCAGGATAAACTTCTTTGATACTAGATACTACCGCGGGAACCAACGCAATGCCCGGATTGCCATTCTGAGCATTCCAATCGTTGACATTGAACTGCTTCGACGGCTCGTTGCGCCCAGCGTTAGCAGAGTTCGTCACAGAATTTAAATACCCTTCCGTAAACATACCTCACCAGAGATTTTATGCTGGTATATTGCACAATTTCTCCTGTATTTCATTCGCACCGATTTTACCGGGGCAAAAGAAGGATACTCGTAGTGTCTAGTAAATTTCTTTTAGTGCGTTTCCGCATTAAATCAATACGGAACTCTGACTATGAAGTCTCTAGAAATAGGCGTCCCGATGACGATGTAATCGGGATCACTGCCTATTAGGGGTATTTTACAAAATTTTTTTCGGAAAACCAATATTTAAAAAACAAAAGAATTAAGAAGCCAATTGCTCAAGATTTAACAAACACTACCGCGGGAACCAACGCAATGTTCGGACCGCCACCCCGGGCAAACCAACCGTTGACACCGAACTGCCCCGACGGCCCGCCGCGCCCAGCGTGAGCAGAGAGCGCCACAGAAAGCTGATCCAAACCTCTAGCAAAATAGCTCTTAAAAGCTACATCGCCATTTTTTTCCTTATATGCATGGTCCCATTGAGCATACCCTGTTACGGGGAGCATAACTACACGTGCATCGGAAAATTCTTTTTGTAACTCAAGTGAACAAGCTTGCGCCATTTCAAGCTGCACTTCTTTAGATTTACTAAAACTGCCGGGTGCTGCAAGTTCGCTTGGATTTAATCCAACTTCTGCGGCTTGTGGAAGCGCGTAATCCCTTAACGCTGGTTTTCCGTTAGCATAATTTAACTCATCCTTCCAAAAGTGATCCGGATCTTCTGCAACCACCTGAGCATAGGTTTTACTCTTGAGAGGTAAAAACACTTGTCCACGAACTTCTAGGGTGGCCTTTTCTTCAGGTGTAGGCTCTCGCAGTTGGGTTAAAATTTCGTAAGTTTGTTGAATAAGATCGACAACTGGCGCTTGTTCTCTTGTGGGGAGCTGTGGTAATACTATGGCGGCCTCTACAGGTAGCTGCGCGTCAAGATGACCAGCTTTCTCTCCGTAGTCTATCATTGAACGTAAAGTTTGAAGAAAACTCAATCGCTTTTGATTTCCTTTTCCTCTGTTTTGTGCAGCTGCTTGTTGCTCTTGAAAAGCTATGATTTCCCTGACCTCTTTTGACATAATCCGAGCATTTTATAACAACTATGGGACCTTGTCAAGCTGGACTGGACTATTTGTTTAAAGAAAATTATTTTAGTAAGCTAAGTAGATGCGGACGCATAGAAAATTTTTGCCATTTCTCTACCTTTTTTTGGCAAGCCTTATTCCCCTTTTTCTATTTATATTGTTGATCGATCCTTCTTGGAAACTTAATCTATTTGGAATAAATGTCGGAATGCCCCTTTTTTTGTTCCTGATTTTGTTCGTTTCTTTTTTCTTTTTATTTACTTTTATTTTTGCGAACCCACGACGGGGACTACTTGGTTCGTTGTTTCTGAACGGAATATTGGTCCTCCGCTTCTTCGGATTCAAAAGCGCCTACCAAATCCTAATCCTCCTCGTAATCCTCCTCCTCATCGAGTATTTGTATTCCCGAAGAAATACCTAAGCTTGTTTAGCCTCAAGTACTCTGGTAAAATTGTTTCATGAGTAAATTCTATATTACCAATGCCATTCCTTATGTTAATGCTGCCCCGCATGTTGGTCATGCCCTGGAGTTTGTCCAATCTGATACGGTCGCACGCTATCATAGATTGAAAGGGGATGATGTTCTTCTCTTGTGTGGGGGCGATGAGAATGCTTTGAAAAATGTGCAAGCAGCAGAAACTTCTGGCGTTCCTATTCAAAAATTCGTCGACCAAAATAGTGTATTATTTCAAAAGTTAGCCGAACGGTTAAACGTCAAGTTTGACGTTTTTCAAAAAGGAAGCGCCGAACAACATCACAAATCATCTCAAAGACTGTGGGAACTTTGCGAAAAAGCTGGTGATATTTATAAAAAGGACTATAGCGGACTTTATTGCGTTGGGTGCGAACAATTTTACGAAAGCGGGGAGCTAAACGAGAAAGGTGAGTGTTTTGAGCATCTGGGTATAAAACTGGAAGAAGTCACAGAGGAAAATTATTTCTTTAAACTTTCAGAATACGAAGGGCAGATTCGTGATCTTATTGAGAATGACAAGCTTAAAATAATTCCTGAAACTCGAAAAAATGAGGTATTAGGGTTTTTAGAACAAGGATTAAAGGACATAAGTATTTCCCGAAGTAATGAACGGACAAAAAACTGGGGAGTCCCTGTCCCAAATGATTCCGGACAGAGGATGTATGTTTGGTTTGACGCCTTAAATATTTATCAAAGCGGCGTTGGGTTTGGTTTGAATGATAAACAATACCAGAAATGGTGGCCGGCTGATATCCATGTTATCGGTAAGGGGATTATTAAGTTTCACGCAATCTACTGGCCTGCGTTCCTTTTTTCCGCAGGACTTGCGCTTCCAAAATCATTATTTGTCCATGGATACTTTACTGTTGATGGACAAAAAATGTCAAAAACCGTAGGCAATGTTGTTGATCCATTCGTTTTGATTGAAAAATACGGAACAGATGTTCTGAGATACTATTTTTTGCGCGAGATTTCATCAACTGGAGATGGAGATTTCTCTGAAACAAGACTTAAAGAAGTCTATAATGCAGACCTTGCAAACGGCCTTGGAAATTTAGTGGCTCGCGTTGCAAAGCTTTGTGAGAGAGAAAATTTTGAAGCTCCGCAAACTTACAAAGTTTGGTGTGCTGATGTTGATAAAGCTTTGTTGGAATATAAATTCAATGAAGCTTTACGGGCTATATGGCTACTAATTACTGAGGCGGACCAAAAAGTAAATACTGAGAAACCATGGATTCTTTCCGGAGAAAAACTTTCAAAAGTATTAAAAGATCTAGTCAAACGAGTTCAGGAAGTTGCATATAACCTTAGGCCTTTCTTGCCGGAAACTTCGGAGAAGATCTTGAGGCAATTTTCGGGTAAAATTAAATCGGCTGATCCCTTATTTCCTCGCCTTGTATAATTGCCCGAACGAATCAATTTTGCTATTATAAGTAAACTCACCTACTTATTGTGGGTTTGTTTGCGAAAACTAAAGGGTAGAACATGAAAAGAAGATTTCTAATGGTTGCCGCGGTTCTCTTGATTTTGGTTGGGATTTTTTTGTTAATGAGAATTGCGGCGGCAACTTTTGCCCCGAAAGGTAAAGGTGCCCTTCAGATAACATCAAATATAAAAGCAGCCGCATATCTTGATAATAAGCCAATCGGCGATACTCCTCTTTGCCATTGTGAAGGTAACGATACGATTGGATCGGGAAAACACGAATTAAGAATAGTACCAGAAGATAGATCATTTGCGCCTTTTAGCGCAAAAATTGAAATAAACACCGGTGTTCTTACGGCAGTTGACCGAACCTTTTTACCAGGATCATTTGCAAGCGCCTATATACTAACACTGGCAAAAAACAATTCTTCCAATCCTCAATTTTTTATTGCATCTATACCGGAAGGTGCTCTTGTAGAGCTTGACGGCGAATCAAAAGGTATTACACCCATACTTCTTGATCCGCTATCTGCCTCAGAGCATGAAGTAGAAATCCAGAAACAAGGCTTTTCAAAAAAGACTGTCAGGATCAGAGCTGTCCCTTCATATAGAGTGGTTTTGAATGTCTTGCTTGGGACAAAAAGCGGTGTTGATGAATCAATAGAGGCACCGGATCAGAAAATTACCCCTACGCAGGCTGCCTCCGTTAAACAAGACCTCGTACTGATAAAAGACACACCAGTGGGATTCTTAAGGGTCAGAGAACAAGCAACAACAGCATCACGTGAAGTTGGAAGAGTAAACCCTCAAGAGACTTACGTTTTTCTTGATGAGAATACCAGTTGGCTTAAGATTGAACTTAAGGATAAAACTGCCGGTTGGGTAAGCAAACAATATGCGGAAAAGACTATCCAATAAAGTAAATTATAAATATCACAAGAAATACCCAAATTATGACTGACGCAAGAAGCGATTTATCCGAAAGAAGAACTCTGTCAGGGCTCTCCCCTTCGTGCTTTTCATAAATATCTTGTAGGTAACGCATAAGGCCAAAAACGACGGGAAAAATAGTTATCATCAGCCATTTCCTATTTAAATACGGCGGTACAAAATCCGGCAATAGAAAATCGAAACTGATCTTAATGCCACTTGGATGCTCAAGAAAAGTAAATAGTGAATAGAAAATAAAAGTCGAAGTCGCAAATATTACAGTGTAGGCTGCCAAAAGCGGCTCTGAATAATGAGACAGGCTTTGCCTTATCGCCTCAAGTCTTGTTCCCATATAGCTTTGGAGAAGCGTAAGCTCAGATCTTCTCTTTCCAATTGCCAAAAACAGCGATAGGGAAATTGTTGTTAGAATCAACCAAACAGATAAGTGATATCCAGTTAATGCTTCTCCCGCAAAAACCCGCAATATATATCCTGCAGCAATAAAGAAAATATCAAATATTTCAATTTCCTTAAAAATAAGCGAATACGAAAATTGAAGAACTAAGTAAAGCAGTCCTATTAAAAAGAATGCGTCCCCAATACTTTTCGAAATGAAGATAAAAGAAAAAAGAATTACAATAAAAACAAAAATCGCTTCGCGAACGCTTACCTCGCCACTTGCGATAGGACGGGCTTTCTTAAAGGGGTGAAGTTTGTCTTTATTAAGATCCAGGATGTCATTTATTATGTAGGTTGATGAGGAAAGGAGACAAAAAGATATAAAACCTAAAGAAACTAGACTGAAAGTATCTAGTTCGAATAATTTTCCGCCAAATACAATTGCGGCAAACAATGCAAGATTTTTTATCCACTGACGAGGCCGCAATAACTTCAGTAAAAAATAAAGGTGTCTAACCATTGTTTTCTTTAGTAGAATTAATTTTTCTGAAAAACTTAAGTGTTAGAATAAACATCCCAACAAGAACAACCACTAAGATTATAGCAAAAAGTTTGCCGCGACTTGATAAATTGAGAGCAAATAGCCCCAGGAGTAGCGACATTAACCAATAAAACAGGGCTATCGTTCTTTGCCTAAGCCCAAGATTTAACAAGAGATGATGGAGGTGACCCTTGTCGTGCCGGAAGGGAGACCTACGAGATAAAAGGCGTCTTGCAATTGTAAATAACGCATCAGCTGTTGGAACACCCATAACAAGGACTGCGGTTGCAAGTTTTGCAGAGGACATTATTGATAAAACCCCTATCATAAAACCTAGAATGGTAGCACTGTATCCTGGAAAAATTTTAGCTGGATAAAAATTATAAAAAAGAAAACCAACTGATGCTCCGGCAACGGCAAAGGATAGTTGGGAAACGTGTATATTGTCGCTTGTTAAAACCGGAAATCTTAAAGATGCAATCCCTATAATTATCGCTGATATTGCAGCGACTCCGGGCATCTGTCCATCAACCCCCTTGCTCCAATTAAGCATATTCATGACCCAGACTATCCAAATGATTGCGAATATCGTTGCTGGAGTAATAACAAGTCCATTTATATTGAATGAAAAAATTGCAAATTCTACTATCCCTCCCAAAGGATTTGTAATGAAAGGTAGGTCAACTCCGGAAAACACAACCATAGAAGCGGCAAGTATATTTCCTAAAAACCTAACATATGGTGATAAGTCATATTTATCATCTAATAGACCAATAATGGTAACCAAAAGTCCCGCATATATAATGGCTATAAAAGATTTATCAAGCGGTAAAAAGAATAAAATTGCAGAAATTATTGCAAGATAAATTGGTAAACCACCTGCTCTTGGGAGAGGTTTTTTATGGATTATGGCTGGGTGCTTATGGGTTTTGGGATCATCAACGAGCTTTATTTTGCGAGCCAAGAATATAACCGGCGGGGTTGCAATAAGTGATACGAAGAGCGCAAGGAAGAAGGGACCTAAAAGTGTTTCTATCATGTCTCAAAATACTAAAAAAATAATTTGTATATACGCAAGCAGGCCAAGAAATATAAAAAGGGAGGCATTAAAACAAAGAATTCTTGCAATTAAAGTATTCTTTTTGTAGAAATATGCGCTTAAAAAATTATTAGCAACAAATACTATAAGCGATATTGGCACAAGAAAAAGAATATAGGAGGAGGGATAAAGCCGTGCAACTCCCCAAGGTTGACTATTTAATAATGGTATTATAGGTGGAAGCGAAGGTGAAAAAATTACTATAAATAGTACTTGAAATATTATTAAAAGACCGGAGGAAAACAATGATGCCTTAATAAGGTTATCATTTATAAATGGCTGCAAATTATCTTTCATACACTTTTACATCTCCTGCAAGTTTATATTTAAGGTCGTACTCGTCAAGAAAGTGATTTATTGCCGCGTGGTCTTTGGTTTGAATAATGTACTTTGGTTTTTTCTCGTCTATTATTTTTTTTGTTTCTTCAATTGCATCTTTATAAAATGTAATGTGGTAGGAAACTATATATCTTCCTGGAGGCAGTTTCCCCGATAGTGCATAAATCTGTGCGCTATCGCTCCACAAGAAAACTTCTTCGTGCTTTGCGGTTTTTGCTGTAATAAAACGAGCTATTTCATAGTCATTTGGCGTATTTCGATCAAAAAATGCTTGATAATTCGTAACGCTCTTTACGCCCATAATAAAGAATGAATAATTAAAATAATAGAAAAGGGCTTTATTAAAATTAAACCTGAAGTTTTGAAGTATTAAGACAGCCAAAATGAACAATATCGGAATTGTAAGTTTTAAGAGTCTCTTATTGTCTGATATGTAGCCTAAAAATAAAGAGAAGGACGGCAATAAAACTAACAAATAATGCGTGTATGGACGTTGCGAGAAAAGCGCATTAAATAACGAGAATGCTACCCATACTAAAATTAGTATACCTGCTGGGCCCAAAATTTTTCTATATCTTGCTATTAAGAAACTGGCAAAGAGAAGAAGCGCGATCTTTAAAAACAAAAAGCCCATTGGGAAGATGAAATAATTTCCATGCCCAACGTATCCTACATTTTGGGAGAGTGCTGCTTTATAAAAATCAGGGAAAGCCTGAAGGAAAACAAAATAGAGAGCAGTAATTATAATCGGAAATATAAAAGCAATTATTAATAAGGTTTCCTGCTCAATACTTATAACAATATTTTTAATTTGCGCTCTTATATTTTCCCCATTGAGAGTCATATCTTCATAAAATCTCAGCATAAAGATTGAAATAATTAATGCTGCAAGATCAAAAATAGCGACTATCTTTATTAGAAAAGCAGCAGAAAGAAGAACCCCTGAGACTGCTGTCAGAAGAAATCTATTTTTATTCTGGGATGCAACAATTAAATAGAACGCTGCAATTATAGGCAGGTGCATAAAGTTTTCAGAGTTGGCGATATTTCCTTCAAGTACTGGAAGCCCAAATAAAATACTGTAGAATGTAGCAGATATAAAAATTGAGGCTCTGCTCTTAAATAATTTTTTGGCAAGCAGGAAGAAAAATATTATTGAGAGAACGCCGCTTACTGCCGAAGCAAGGCGAACATAAAATAAATCTCCATTGAAAAGAGCGTATATGACATATAACAATGGGGGCTTATTATCCCAGATTTCGCTGTAGAGGATCCGTCCCTCCCTCATGGCTTGACCAATAACCTGGTAAATGCCTTCGTCTCCGTACCAATAGGGTTCGATTAAAGATGGGATTCTAAACAGTATAAAGACGAGGATAACAGTAGAAATAAACAAAGAGTCCCTATAAACAAGGGCTTTATGAAAAAATTTAACAAGTTTACCATTCATTATGATTATGATTTCTCTGTAACTTTATATTCAAGTCTTTTACCAATAATCAATTGGATATGAGAAATTAAAGCAGGCAAGGAAGATAAGAAAAATCCAGAGATCGGCATTAGCACAAATTCCAAGGGAAATATAAATTGACGAAACCGAGAAACTCCCGAATTCCTTTTTGATCTCATATCAAAATCCACATAGATTAAAACGAACAAGGCAACAAGACACAGTGTCAAAATAAATCCTGAGACCCGAGGAAGACTATACCCAAGGCTTGTTCTTGTAAAGGCTGGATTTAGAAACACTAAAAGGTTCGCTGATATTGTAATTATGTACCAGTTAACTGGCCATAAGATATGGTCCAACAAAACATTGCCTACAAGATATGTTTTTTTAAAAAATGGTGCATGGCGTGCCAGAATCCACCACTTAAGATATACTGCATCATCGGATATCCCCCATGACCAACGCCTCTCCTGATTATATTTACTGATAAGACTTTTTGTGTAAGTTGGCGACTTTGGGGAATCCATAGATGTTTTGAGAAATATTGGTTCAACGCTTACTCTACCATCTGTTGCAAAAAATGCCTTAAAGAAGATTCTGTAATCTTCAGGTATAACATCAGTATCCCAATATCCAATGTCTCTTAAAAGTTTGAATGATAAAGTATAAGTAGAATGTGTAATTAATTTTAATTTTTGGACCAAAAGAGATATTCTCCATAAGCTTCCAAAGAATGCGATAATTCTTGTAAATGCAGGGACTTGCCAAAAGTTATTGTAGTAAACAGTTGCTGATTGCCAAAATTGATAATAAGGGTCACGGCTGGTCAAAAACTTATAAGAAATATAGGCAAAAAACTGCTTATCAAAAATGCAATCTGCATCTACCGATGAAACGGTTGAATAATCTATGTCTACTTCTTTTGACTCAAATAAAATGCTATAAGCACATCTTGCAGCATATGCTTGGTTAGAAGATTTTCCTTTCACCTCAGAGGAGCTGTCTGGATGAAATGTATAATGAAAACCCCCAAACAAGTCTTTATATTTATTGCCTAATTGTTTTGCCTTTTGTCGTGCTCCTTCTTCTCTTGCCTCAAACGCTATAAAAACGTAAAGATTTTTTAAGGGAAAGGCCTGTTCTTTTATGCCGCTTAATGTTTCTTTAAGTTTTTCGATTGGTTCTTGATATGTTGGGATAATTATTACATGAGACATCTTTGAAAAATTAGGAAGTTTTTTTGCTTTACCAAGCCAGTCTTGACTTTCGGCTGCCTTTATCTTTCTTGATGAAATGAAAGCAGTAATGGCAAGATTTGCAGATTTATAAAGCCAGTGCATATTAAAGAAAATAATAAAATATGCAAGTTGTACTGGGAAAAAAATTGCGCCCCAAAAGGGCATGCTTATTAAAAAAACAGAGGCCAGAGGAGGTAATATTTCAAGGAGTCTTATAGATTTCCTTGGATATCTTGTAAATATTTTAGTTGCAAGAGCGTGCATATGTAAAAGCTAAAGCCCAAAACTTATTTTTTTGAATACTTTTTCCACGTTGTTATCGATCGCTTTTTCGAATTCATCATAAGAAACTCCCTTCATGCGGGCTAAATATTCTCCCACAATTATAACATTTCTAGGTTCATTTCGCTTGCCGCGAAGCGGCGCGGGCGTCAAAAAAGGCGCATCTGTTTCAACCAGAATTCGATCTATAGGCGTTGCCTTTGCAAGCTCCGAGAGCGAAACCTCTTCACCAGGTGCGATTCCTTTATAGGTAATGTTGCCATCAAATCCGATATAAAATCCCATATCAAGCGCTTTTTTTAAAACTTCGCGTGATCCTGCAAAACAATGGAACATTCCCGGTGGATCTTGAAAGCGAGTTTGATATTTTTTCAAAGTCGAAATTATATCCTCTCCTGCCTGCCGATTATGAATCTGCAGGGGCAAATCAAGCTCGATTGAAAGTTCTATTTGCTTTCGGAACGCATCCGCCTGTTGCTTTTTGTCTACAATTCCGTTTGATTCATAATAATGGTAATCAAGCCCTGTCTCGCCGATTCCGATAACCTTTTTCTCTTTTGCGAGTCTTTTAAGATTCTCGAGCCAGTCCTTTTGGATTTCGTCTTCAAACTGCCGATCCGCTTTATCCGCATGATGTGGATGCACTCCAACAATCGCATACATATTATCGTATTTATGAGCAAGCTCAACGGCTTTCTTACTTGAAGGAATGCTTGTTCCGGTATTTACGATTATTCGAACCCCGGCCGCGAGTGCTCTATTTGCCGCTTCATCGTAATCATGATCGAACGCGTGAAGATTTAGATGACAATGAACATCCACCATATTTCAGCAACTAGCCACTAGCAATTAGCTGCTAGTTTTATAAAAGAATTATAACTCAACTAGTTGCTAGCTCCTAGATGCTAGTGGCTAATTCGAAGTATCATATATTAAGTATAAAGACGTAGTATAATAAGGCTGTGATTTTAATATTGGTAAGTTTTGAAACAAATGAAGATGCGCAAAAAGCTGCGAATTATTTAGTGGATAATAAACTTGCCGCATGCATTGAAATTTATCCTGTTAAAAATTATTACATGTGGAAAGGTAAAAAAGTTGCGGCAGATGAAATTTCGGGAATTATTAAAACAGACGATGGATATTTTGAAAAAGTAAAAAAGGCTCTAGAAAAAATCCTTCCCTACGAAATTCCCCAAATAATTGAAGTGAAAGCCGAAAACGCTAACGAATCTTATCTTAGGTGGGTGAAAGACTCCTTGAAATAATTGGAGATTTGCAATTGGTAATATTTGTGGTATTTGAAATTCCAGCGAAGTCGGGCTTAGTAGTCCATGCCGCCCATCCCTGGCATTCCACCTGACATACCCCCCGCGGGAGTTGACTTTTCTTCGGGGATATCCGTTATTAATGCCTCGGTTGTCAAAACCATCATAGCAACTGACACTGCGTTTTGGACAGCCGAACGGGTAACTTTGGCAGGATCAATAATTCCCGCAGTTAACATTGACCCATATTCCATGGTCATAACATTAAAGCCATAGTCATCAATTTTTGAGGATTCGATTTTCGATAACACAATTCCCGGCTCCTCCCCAGCGTTCTTAACGATCCATCGAGCGGGTTCAGCAAGCGCTTGAAATAAAATGTCTACTCCTCTTTTTTGATCCTCTACTTTAAGGGTTTCTTTGAGTTTTGCGAGTACTCTTCTTGCACGAACTAAAGTTACGCCTCCTCCGGGAACAACTCCTTCCTCAATTGCGGCTTTGGTTGCGGCAACCGCGTCAATTACGCGTTCCTTTTTCTCTTTCATCTCAATCTCTGTTGCTGCGCCAACATTAATAACTGCCGCGCCACCTGAAAGTTTAGCTAAACGTTCTTCAAGTTTTTCGCGGTCAAAGTCAGATGTTGATCGCTCGATTTCTTTCTTAATTTGAGCAATCCTATCATTGACAGCCGCGCGCGCTCCTTTTCCCCCAATTATTTGAGTCTCCTCATTTGTTGCTTTCACTTTTTCTGCTTGGCCACAATCCTCAACTGTTACCGAATCAAGTTTTCGACCAGTATCTTCCGAGATCACTGTAGCACCTGTTAATACTGCAATATCCGCAAGCACTTCTTTTCTTCTGTCACCAAACCCGGGAGCCTTAACTGCCAAAACATTTATTGTTCCGCGAAGTTTATTAACTACTAAAGTTGCCAGGGCCTCGCCGTCTATGTCATCTGCAATAATTACTAAGTTTTTTGAAACTTTGACGAAATTCTCAAGAAACGGAACAAGATCTTGAATGGATGAAATTTTTTTGTCAGTTATCAATAAATATACATCGCTTATTTCTGCTTCCATACGATCCGGATTTGTAACAAAATATGCGGAGGCATAGCCCTTGTCAAACTCCATTCCTTCTTTGTAGTCGATCGAGAATTCAAGCCCTCTTCCCTCTTCAACGGTCACAATCCCATCTTTTCCAACCTTATTTAATGCTTCGGCGATTAAAGAACCGATATTTTCATCTTGCGCTGAAATGGTTGCTACTTTTGCAACATCGCCTTCGCCAACTTTTTTTGACATTTTTTTGATTTCTGTGAGAACCTCGGAGACTGCCCTCTCAAGCCCCAGGCGAAGTATCATTGGATTTGAACCTGCCGACACTGCCTTAAATCCTGCAGAGACTATATGCTGAGCCAGAAGCGTTGCTGTTGTTGTACCATCTCCTGCAACATCGTTAGTTTTTGAAGCTGCCTCTTTGATTAATTGCGCACCCATATTTTCAAATGAATCGGGAAGTTCAATTTCTTTGGCAACGGTAACACCGTCATGCACAACATTTGGAGCACCCCATTTTTTATCAAGCGCAACATTTCGGCCTTTGGGGCCCAGAGTCGTCACGACCGCGTTTGCGAGCTTATCAATTCCTTCTTTTAATTTTGTTCGGGCTTCTTCCCCGTATTTAATTTGCTTTGCCATGTTATCCAACTATTGCCAATATGTCTTTTTCTTCAACTATTGTCCATTCTTCATTTCCAACTTTAATTTCATTCCCGCCCCATTTTTTATACATTACTTTTTGCCCTACTTTAACAGTCATTGGGCGCTTTTCGCCTTTTGGCGTAACTTCGCCTTCCCCTACTGCCATAACAAGGCCAATTTGGGGTTTTTCTTTTGCGCTCTCTGGCAGATAAATTCCACCGGCAGTTTTTTCTTCTGCCTCAAGAGGCTTTACTAAAACATTATTAAACAATGGTTTAATATTCATATCTATTTTATTTGCTTGCACTGAGCGAGTCGGATGTGCCATAAAGTGCGATTTAGTATTGTAAGAGATGTATCATTTTTTGTCAAGACCCGATATTTGACTTATCAAGAAAAATCTTCTACGCTATTAAAGCTGAACCCTGATTAGCAGGCTGCATTATAAGCTGAGATGAATATATTAACTAATAGATATTTTATACTTGGGAACTTACTTCTTCTTCTAATTAGTATCCCGGTAACGCTTTTTTTTATAAAAAGACAGCAGGAATTAAGAAGCAGGGCTGCTCCTTCCTCAAAGCTTTACTTTACGCCTGAAACAATAAATACTTCCACTCAATGTTCGAGTTTCACAATTGATGTCATGATAAATCCGGGTCAAAATATAGTGTCGATCGTTGATTTCTATCTTACTTATGACCCAACAAGATTGGACGTAATTGAAGTTAAAGAAAGCACTTCTTTTCCTACAATAATTAGACCTATTAGTATTACAGCTGGCGAGACAAATATGTCTGTGTCTATTGGCTCGGATGTAACCCGCGCCGTTCAAACAGTCTCAAAAGTTGCAACGATTACTTTTAGGACTAAAGCGATTGGCACAACTCAGATTCAGTTTGATGCTCAAAAATCAAGGGCATTCTCTCTTGCCCCATCAGACGAACCTACTGAAAATGTCCTCTCAACGACAAGCCCATCAAGCATTGTGATCAACTCCGATGCTTGTACTACAGATGGGGGGGGACCAACCCCAAGCGTCACGGCAACTCCATCGGGATTACCTACACCTACTACAACACCTACCACAGCAACAAATAAATCCCCTGTATGCACAGCCCTTTCTGTTAGTCCCTCGGCAACGGGATCTGCTCCATTTTCGGTATTATTTACTGCAAAAGGAAATGACCCTGACACAGGCACCCTTATCACCAAAACCACATTTAATTTTGGGGATGGACAGATTCAGGATATAACTGAAGGAATGAATCTTAAAAATGTAACTGTGCAGACAAACCACACTTTTCAGACCGCCGGTACTTTTGGCTCGACTGTCACATTTACTGACACTCAAAGAGCAGTTAGTCAATCCTGTACACAAACTTTGACAGTATCGGGAGCATCGGATTCGGCTACTCCTACCCCAATTTCAACAGATTCCGGACAATTAATTCCCACTTCAGCACAAATACCAACTTCTGTTCCTACCATTCCTCCAACCGGAGGCATTGCCAATACTATTGGTATAGTTGGAATAATAACCTTAACTATAATTGCCGGCTTCCTGCTTATCGCATTATAGTTTATGCCTTGAGTACTGCGAGGAAGGCTTCTTTTGGGACGTTAACCTGCCCTATCGTCTTCATCTTCTTTTTCCCTTTTTTCTGCTTATCAAGGAGTTTATTTTTTCGAGTTACATCTCCACCTGACATTTTCGCCAAAACATTTTTTGCATATGGTGTTATGCGTTCACTTGCAATAATACGAGATCCGATTTGTGCGCGAACGAAAACTTCAAATTGATGTCTTGGAATTTCTTGCGAAAGCGCTTTTGTAATTCTTCTTGAAAAGGCATCTGTTTCATTTTTGTGGACCACAAACGAAAGTTCAGGGATCGCCTCTCCGTTAACAGATATATCGATTCTTACCAAATCCGATTCGCGATAATCAGCAATTTCATAGTCAAAAGAGGAAAACCCTGAAGATATGGTTTTTAATTTGTCGTAAAAATCATAGATTACATTTGCTAGTGGCATTTCAAATTCAATTTTTGCCTGTAAGCCAAAATATTTTATGTCCGCGCTTGTTCCTCGCCGCATGTGAATTAACTCTAAAATTGGCCCGATGTAATCTCTTGACGTATAAATTTCGCCATTAACAAATGGCTCTTTTAGCACGTGGCTTGCATTATCCAAATCTTTTGGATTTGTAACGCTTTTACCATCCACTATGTATTCTATGCTTGGTGGCGCCGCAAATACCTCAACCCCCTCTTCGCGCTCTATTCTCTCAATTAATATTTGCGCATGGAGAAGTCCCAGAAATCCACATCTGAACCCCGGACCAAAAATACTTGACTGTTCTGGCGCGATCGTAAGCGCCGCATCGTTTAACTTTAATCTAAAAAGTGCTTTCCTTAAATTTTGGAACTCGGAAACTGATGTTGGATAAATTGATAAATAAACAAATGGTTTTTGCTCGATATAACGGCCAAGAGATTCTCCGATCCCTTTTTCATTAAGAATTGTATCTCCCACTTTTGCTTGGGTAATATCTTTTATATTGGTTATGATAAAACCAACTTCCCCATTTAAAAGTTCGTCAGAATATGAGTACGAAGGTTTCATGTATCCTACCTCGTTTACTAAAAACTGGGAGCCGTCTGAGGCGAAAGTGATTTTGTCACCTTTGTGAATTTTTCCATTTCTAACCCGAACATAAATTACAATCCCGCGGTGTTCGTCGTAAATAGAATCGAATATTAATGCCTGGGTTGAAGCATCAACGCTCCCCCCCGGCGCCGGAACTTGCTTGATTACTTGTTCGATTAGTCCTAAAACTCCCTCGCCTGTTTTTGCGGAAATCTTGAGAATCAGACTTTTTTCCCCGCCTGCCGGCGAGGCAGGAAATCCAAAGCTTGAGACGATATCATCTTCAACCTTTTCTATATTTGCGGTTGGTAAATCGACTTTATTTATAACAGGGATGATTTTCAATCCTAAATTGTTTGCAAAATTATAATTTGCAACGGTTTGAGCTTGAACTCCTTTTGTTGCATCAACGAGAAGTATTGCACCCTCACAGGCATAAAGCGTGCGAACAACTTCATGAGAAAAATCCACATGCCCCGGAGTGTCAATAAGGTTCAGGATATATTTTTCCGAACCGATCGCGTATTCCATTCGGACAGGAGCCAGCTTTATTGTGATTCCGTGTTCGCGCGAAATCTCCGAACTATCGAGAAACTGTTCTTTAAGTTCTTCTTTGCGAACAGTCCCTGTTATTTCAAGTAATCTATCCGCGAGTGTCGACTTCCCATGATCCACATGCGCAATAATACAAAAATTTCGAATATTCTGTTGCATTGGGAAATTATATCAGAAACCTATTTCTTGGCGAGCGAGGCGTTTTGGAAAAGAGTACTGTACATCAAGGCATCCTCTGCTTTTCTTTTTTCATCCTTCTCAATCTTAATTTTTTCAAAACTAATGAGTAAATTTTTAACATAAGGTCTAATTTTTTTACCATCTATCTCATGCTTCCTCTTTAAAGCTTCCTCCAAAAAACGTTCGGCGACATTATTTGATCCGCGCCAGTATCCAAGCGCTACTCGCTTTAAATCAAGCGCCAATGATGAAAGGGCAATTTTATTTTTGTCCATAAATTTCTTTAAAAAAGTATTTTGTCAGTTCCTCAAATTTCTTTCTTATCTCAGGATTTTGGATTTCATTACTAGTGTTATTATCGCCCGGCCTTATATTAATAAACGAATTACAATCAATTTCACCTGTTTCAAGGTCAATTCCCCCTCCCCATAGATCTGACTGTTGCGAACCTTCTTCGAGCAATAGTTTTTCCGACTCAAAATGTCGATCACACCCTGCGGAGCAAACTCTTTTGTCAACGTCAATAACTGTTTTTATATATACGTCGAACTGCTTACGTAATTTTCCTATCTCTTCCTTTGTATACGGTTCGCTCTTTGTAATAATCACTAACGATTATTATATCACCCCAAAAATTGGTCGAACCATGCGGAAATCATATCAGAAAGGTGGATCTCGAACTGAGGTTAGACTCCTTCTTTTGCGTATTGAACCATGCGCTGAAAAATCTGAAGACCTTCAGGGACAAAATCATCTGGAAGCATATCTTCATTTGGATATTGATAACGGTCGATTGAGCGTTCAGGATGAGGCATTAAGCCTAAAATTCTACCTGTGGGATCTATAATTCCTGCGACTGCATGAGGCGAACCATTTGGATTAAAAGGATATTCTTGCGTGGCCTTGCCGGTTCTATCAACATATCGGAATACAACCTGCCCCGTTTCCTCAATTTGGAATAAAGTCGAACTGTCAGTGACAAACTTTCCCTCTCCATGTGCAACCTGAAATTCCACAGGTCCAGTAGTTTTTAAATCCTGAAGAAAAACGCAAGCATTATTTGCATCAATAGATAGATTTATTCTTCTACTTATAAATTTTCCCGAATCATTCCTGTCAAGGGTTGCTTTTTGCTCTCCAAGAGTCCCCATAGGAAGAAGTCCTGAACGAACCAAAACTTGAAATCCGTTACAAATTCCTATCGCTAGTCCCGATTCGGTAAATCTTTGAATTTGGTTTCCGAGATATGAGTCAAGTTCAAGGGCTAAAACCTTACCTGACCCTAGATCATCTCCATAGGAAAACCCACCGGACAATGCAATAATTTGATATTCAGCTAAAGATTTTTCTCTTGATTTTAAATCCTCGACTAAGACAGTCTCTGATCTTCCGCCACTCATTTCAAACCCATATGCAGTTTCTTCATCACAATTAATTCCAGGGGCTTTTAAAACTGCTACTCTTGGTTTTAACAATTCATTCATAATTTAATGGAATAATTTACTCATGGGCTCTTGCCAAGCCTCCTTTAATTCACCTACGTCTGCGCTAAATAATTCTTGCCCATTATTTTGGACTCTAATTTTTTTATCATCCACTGTTTTACCGATAATTACGTGAGGGATTTCACCAAACAATTCACGCACCTTTTCAACACTTTCAACTTCAACAATAAACATTCCTGCTGTTTCATTAAAGAGAAAAAAATCAGGATGTGTTTCTTTATCTAAAACAAGATCTACTCCACAATTTCCACCAAAACACATCTCAGCAATTGCTCCCGCAACTCCCCCCTCCGAAACATCATGACATGCCCTTATGTCACGGCTAAGAATTCCATCATGAACAGCACCAAGAACATCTGGTAGAACATTCAGATTAACTTCTGGAACTTCGTTTCCAATTACATTATGTATTTTGTAATAGGTTGATCCAGCCATACCAGGATGCATTTTTCCAACAAGTACAATTGCTGATCCTGGTTTCTTAAAACTTGTAGTCATTTTATATGCAACATCCGGCATCTTTCCAATAGTTGCAACGTTTAATACGATCGGTATATGAAGTTTGCTACCGTCACTATAACTATATGTGGATGAGACACTATCTTTTCCGGATATTACAGGAATTCCTAATGCGTCTTCAAATTCGGACATTGCATCAACCATAATATCTACAGCGCCCGAATGATGATTGTCCAAAACAGGCGTAATATAGTTTCCACATAAACCGGCATCTTGATAATCTCCTCCAGCAGCAACAAGATTTGCTACTGCTTCCGTTGCTGCCCATATTGCCCCTCGCCTTGGATCAATCCTATTTAGTATTGGATTTGTTCCATGGGACACGATCATCCCATACGGCTTACCCAAGATTGGTCTAATAATAGCCGCGTCATTAGGTGCATCAAAGTTAACGCCCGCAAATGGACCGACTACGCTTCTACCTTGCACTGTAGTGTCGTACTGTTCGACAATTGGCAGTTTTGAACAAACGTTATCATCTGCTAAAACTTGTTTAAATTTTTCTATCCATTCTTGGGAAGTTTGCGGTTCTGGAATTTCAGGTTCTGGAAAAATGGGCTTCTCAAATTTTGCCACTAATGTCTTCTTTGGCCTTCCATTTTTGATAAAGTCATATTCTAAATCTATCATCTTGTAACCTTTGTGAGTTACCTGTAATCTACTACTCCCATCAAAATATCCGAGGTCAGTTGCCTCGACGTTAAAGCGCTTACTTAGCTTTTTAAACTCTTCAATATTCTCAGGACTTATAGCTAAAATCATGCGCTCCTGTGATTCCGACATCCATATCTCCCATGGTGTCATGCCTGCATATTTCAAAGGTGCATCTGAGATGTCTACATTCACACCTGTTTTTTCTCCGATTTCACCAATTGCCGAACCAAAACCTGAGGCTCCACAATCTGTAATTGCACGAATAAATCCCGCATCCCGAGCTTCCAATATCAAATCTGCTATTTTTTTTTCCTCAATTGGATTACCTATTTGTACGGCGGCGCCGTATATAAGCACTGTATCCGGATTCATTTCAATTGATGAAAAATTTGCTCCATGAATTCCATCTCTTCCTGTCCTACCACCAATAACTACAACTCTATCTCCGACTTGCGGTTCGCCTTTTTTTGCATATTGCTCAGGTGTAATACCATAAGCTCCAACAAGAATTGTTGGTTTTGCACGAAAATCTTCATGCGTATATACGGATCCATTCATTGTAGGAACCCCCATTGGATTTCCGTAATCACGAACGCCTGCCACAACACCACGTAACAAAATATCGGGAGGAATACATCCTTCAGGCAATATTTTAGGATCCATATCAGTTGGCCCTGTCATAAATACGTCAGTTGACATTATCACCTTGGCTCCTTGGCCTGTGCCCATAATGTCACGAAAAACTCCCCCACTCCCAGTAGCCGCTCCTCCCTTTGGCTCAAGAGCAGAAGGACTATTATGAGTCTCCCATTTAACAAGGATCACTTGACCATCATAAAAATATATACCTCCTGCATTGTCATCAAAAGCTGTTGCAACTTTATCTTCAAAGTGTCTCCTTGAACTTTCCTTTATTCTTGAGAAAAATGACGGTTTTTCGACACCGTCTTTAATAATTGTTGCGTCGAAACTCTCATGAACACAATGCTCACTCCATGCCCCTCCAATGTGCTGAATCTCTTCTTCAGTAAAATCCCTTTCAATTCTTCTCGATTCCGACTGTATTGCTTTTAATTTTGGGAGACTTAGACTGGTTTCGAGTTCATAATCTATCCGCATGAGTTCTTCGTCACTAGCTCTCATTGTTGGAGTAACATGATATCTCCATTCTCTTGCTATCAATTTTAGGGCGGTTGGTGGTTCAAATATTGGCTCCTGAACAGTTTGATTAATTAGAATTTTTTGCGCAATCTGATCTGCCTCATCTTGAGAGATACCTTCAAATTCGTACCTAGTAGATACCTTGGCCTCATCAATCGGAATACCTAGATCCATCCCTACTTTTTTAACACTTCCAGAAACTGGATCTGTAACTTCAGGTCTGTACGCAACTTCAATATTTGGGCTTCCACCTATTCGTGTAACGTCTGGGTCTATTATTCCAGTCTCAACAATCGGATCGGCAAATGCTTTATCGGCAAGAGTTCTTACCTGACTTTCATTGGGGCCCTCGAATCTGTAAATTCTCGTGGTTTTTACCGTGGTATCAATACCTAGTACTCTTTTTGCTTCTGCTGCAACATCTTCACCACGAGGATCTCCAAACTCTTTTTTCCTGCTTACGTGAACTTCGTGTATTGCCATTAACCGTGCGGATAAAGTAATTGTGCTATTTTTTTTGATTGTGACAAAATAGCTTCCTGCCCTGGCTGAATAATTGTATCTCGTTTAACTTCAACAAGTCTTCCCGTCGCTGCATCTTTTAACATTTCGATTTGAACTTTATGTTCATGCGGCAAAGCTCTTTGTTGAAGATCGTTTACTTCATCATCTTTTTCGATTGGAATCCTTTCTGATTTTAAAACTACGCCTCCATCATATGCCGAAGGGCTCACTCTTTGACCTATAACCTCTGACCACATTTCTCCTTTTGTCAATCTGCGAAACATTATGACTGCTGCATGCACTCTTTTCCCATACATTCCTTTTCCGCCAAATTCGGGAACTGGCCCCGGATGCTGATTGAAAATTGCATCTCTGTATCTTTCTATTACATTATCAGGGGTCATGGGCAACCAACCATTTTGAGAAACCATTGTTGCTCCGTGTTCACGTAGTACTCGAAGAAGTTCCTGTCCAAATCTATATTGGTCAATCCTCCCATTATCGCCTCGAAATCTCTCTCTATCAATAAACACTTCAGGAATTCCGAGGTTTCTTGCTTTCTCTCTCCCACCGGCATCCTCTTTGCTCGAGATAACGACCGCAATGTCTAGAGGTAATTCTCTAGATTGTGAGGCTTTAACAATTTCCTGCATGGTGGTCCCCCCACCAGAAATCAAACTTCCCAACCGTTCTCTACTCATTCTGCATGCCTCCAAGTTTCACCTCTAAATTGTATTTCGGGTTTGTCAATAACTTTTCCTGCAACTGCGGCTTCTACGTTATGATTTCTGGCAATCTCGATAAGTTTTTTTGCTTCGCGTTCGTCGGGCACTACAACCATAAATCCTATTCCCCTATTCCATTGACCCGAGGCGGCTCTATCATTTTCAATTGGTCCCTTAATACCTGCTGATTTAATCTCTTCGTTTAATTCAAGTAGGCCCTTTACCGGTTCAGGTTCCGGAAATACAGCATCAATACTTAATCCCAAGCCTTGATCCTCTACCATTCTTTTCCCTTTTTCTGGTACACCTCCACCACTCACATGAGCTGCTGCAATCATTTGCACTTGTTTTTCTCCATCCACCCCACCTTGTGCATCATACATAATTGGACCGTAGAGGGTAGATGGCGCGAGAAGTTGCCTAGTCAATTCAGGATTTATTGTATGCCATGGGAGAAGAATTTGTTCGAATACATCATGCCCCATCAATGGACGAAGCTGGTGAATAATATCTTCATCGCTTCCTTTCATTCCTCTCTGTCTTAAATAATCACCAACATATTCTGTCTTAGATTTATATGGAGTTTGTCTAAGCAAATAAGCTAACTCTAATATCGCTCGGCCGCGGGTTAAACCATTTGATCGTATGGATGTTTCTCGAAAAGCAATAACAGGCTGTCCCGGTTCGAGATCATTGCCCAACATTAATTTATCCGGATTTACAATGCTTATGGCAACAGCATTCCAGTTGACACGCACATCACCATACCCTGACGTCCTATAACCAAGCTCAGCTGTCTCACCATTTAATAAAGCAATTCGCATTTGATCACAGGCACGCTTTGCACCTTGAGCCAAAGCGGAAACAACTTCTGGATCGGAAGAATTCATATCAATAACTTCAGCAATTCCTACCGGAAAGCGGCCAAATCGATATTCATCCTCCTCAACCATAGCTGCAGCATCAAAAAATAATGTTTCAAAATTTTTTGGATCACCGTCGACTGTAAATAATCTTTCTGCAAGTTCGGGTTTTGTCCCAATTCCATCCGCAGTAGGCCAAAAAAAATAAGGTTTTGGATCAATTGCTGCGAGTGTGTAATGTTTTGTTTCCTTAATAATTCTGGGACGAAAACGAGGATCGGGATAATTATCAGCCGTCTGCCTAATTACATCTCCCATCAAAAAAGAGGCTTCTCCTTTTAATTCAACTGGCTGAACTTCTGCCATTTATGTTGCAATGATAATCTTGAAAATCCCCCGTGTCAACAATTAAAACTATGCGCTAGTTCCTATTTGCTAGCTTAGGTGTTGAGTTTGGTGCCTGAAATTAGTTCGTCTACTTGCTTTAAAATTTTATCTTTATCTCCAAATTTTTTTAGAACGGCAATTATGTAATATGCTTCCTTTATGTCAAACAGCCACGTGAGAAAGACATAGGTTGCAAATCCAATGAACGAGGCAATTCCTGTCAAAATCAAAAGATTTATTGTTCTTGTCGTATCAAAAACTAACTGGTCTAAAAGCTTAATTGGAACATATACTGCCACCCCCATAACAATTGTTGAAATAAAAATTTTAAGAAAACTTAAAATAATATCAAGTTTTGGTAAATCTATCTTTTTGTTTAACATAATTCCCATCATAACTACACCCATTATTGAAGCGACTGAAAAAGAAAACGCAAGGTAATAAATCGGTAAGTTGTTCTGAAGTATCAGAACGTAGGAAAAGACTACATTAAAGGCGACCGTAATTAAAGTAATAATAAAAGGCGTTTTTGCGTCTTTAAAAGCATAGAAAGCCCGAGACAAAAGAGCAATTACTGCATTCGCTGTTATCGCTATCGAAAAATAAGCAAGCGTCAATCCTGTTTCAACTGTTGCTTCCCAATCAAAACGTGATGCTCCATAAAAAAGCCTGACCAATGGGATTCTTAAAACTATAAGTAGAGCGCTTATTGGAAGCGTTAGATATAAAATTTGGTTGAAAGAAGAAAGTAAAATTGACAGAAATTCTTTTTTGTTCTCCGACTTTAAAGACAAGGCAGGGAAAGAGGCTTGAGCTATAGACTGACCCAAAAGAAGGACTGGCGCCATGGCAAGAGTTTGCGCAAGATCAAATATTACAAGACTTCTGGCAGAAATAAATGATGCAAAAAATAAATTGGCGGTCGCTGACGTCTGAGAAATAACTAGAGTAAATGATCTTGGAATCATTAGTCTTACAAGTTTTTGTATTCCAGAAGAGTAACTAAACACAAAGGAAAAGGAAAATCCGGTACGGATTAATAATGGTAATTGAATAATGAAAAATAAAGTAGAACCAATTAAAACTCCTATCGCGCCTCCCAATATGCCAAATCCAAAAAAGTAGGAAAAAACTATCAACCCTAAGATTATTCCAAAATTATAAAAAGCGGTCGCAAGCCCGGGAATTACAAAATGTTGTAAAGACTGCAAGATGGCAGTAAGTATCGTTCCGAGGATAAAAAATATCTGAGAGAGCTGAATAATAATCATCAAGTTTGCCATAAGTCTTAATTCGCTTTCCGAAAATCCGGGTGCAACAAAACCTGAAAGTTGATAAGAAAAAACAATTATTAAAAGAGAGATAATAATATAAAAGACCAAGCTCATCAAGAGCAGAGTAGAAGTAAACTCGTTTGCTTCTTTTTTTTTGCCTTTTGCAATAAATTCTGTAAAGATTGGGATAAAAGATGAAGAAAGTGCACCGGCAATAACTACCTGAAAGACAAAATCGGGAACGCGGAATGCTGCAAAAAATACTCCAAGATCACTAGATGCCCCAAAAAGAGAAACTAATAATCTATATTTTAAGATTCCAAGTATCTGAGACAGGATCGTTGTTAGAATTATGAAAGTTGCGGCAGTAAATATGTTCGTTTGTTTTGAAACAAACGCAGTTATCCCCTTTTTCACTATGCTTGCAACCATTGTATTTATCAGTATACCATGCTAAAATTGCCACGTGCCAGTAATAAAATCTGCAATTAAAAAATTAAGACGCGACAAGAAACGCGAAAAGGAAAACGATGTCTTTCGGAAAAGTTTTGATAGCGCTATTAGGCTTGCCAAGAAACAAAAAAGTCATAACTCTATAAACAAAGCTGTTTCCATAATTGACCGGGCTGTAAAGAGAAATATCATTCATAAAAATAAGGCCGCCCGAATTAAATCCTCTCTTTCAAAACTAGCCAAACCCGTAAGTAAAGCTCAAAAAACTATTGCCAAGACTAAAACATCCAAAGTCTCAAAAAAACCTCGAGGCAAATAGCAGCAAAGTTTGGTCGAATTTTCTTTTGACAAACCGCCGCAAAAAAACTAAACTTAATTTATGCCTAATTCACAATTCGTGAATATTAATCTTATTGGTAAACCCAAACAGGCCTTCAGGGCAAGCTTTTTAAAATGGTCTGTGAATGTAGGGAGGATAATAATAATTACAACAGAGCTCATTGCTCTGTCTGCATTACTGTATAGGTTTACAATCGATAGAAAAATAATTGATCTTCATGACCAAATCAAAAGAGCTGAGATCTTCGTTAAAAATCAACAGGCCAAAGAAAACGATTATGTGAGCATTCAAAAAAGACTCGAAAATATCAAGAAGACGCAGATACAGACAGAAACTAAAATTACGCTTATAAATGATATTTTAGCTTCCATATCTCAGGGAAGCTTCTCATCAACAAACCTTACGGTTAACCAGAACAATATAAATATAAACGGTTTTGCATTCTCAATTTTTCAACTCAATAATTTTATTGAAAACTTAAAGGGAAATCCAAATATCGTATCCATTAGCCTTGATGATGTATCGAGCGTTAACGAGGGTATTCAATTCAAACTGCGCATAGAACTTAAAGGAGATAAAAACTCATAGATGAAACTAGACTATTTTAAAAAAGTGAAGACTAAAATTAAAACCTGGCTTGAATCTTTATCGGATGAGGATCAAAAAAAGCTCATCAGTTATATTTATATCTCCCTCACGTTGTTTACGGTTTCTTTCTTTGGTTTTTTTGCGATTACACCAACGCTTGCCACAATAACAAACTTAAATAAACAATATAAGGATAGCGCACTTGTACATGAAGCCCTCAAAAAAAAACTTACGAATCTTTCGCTCTTAGATTTTCAATATAATCAGATTCAGCAAGATCTCGTGGCAGTATATTCCGCAATACCAAAAAGCGCAAAAATTGCCTATTTAACGCGGCAGCTTGAAGATATAGCGGTAGACAGTACCTTGTCTGTTTCCAAGTTAAGCTTTGGTAAAGTAGAAATTTATCCAAACAGCAAAAAGGATCCAATTTATTCTTTCACATTCACCATCAACATTGCCGGGAACCAAAACAATGTAAATAATTTTTTAAGCAAGGTAATTAATTTTGATAGAATAGTCAATATTGAAAGAGTAATTACGGGTCAAGATGAACAAGGTCAATATACCGCAATAATAACCGGGCGGGCATATTTCTCAAATAAATAATTAAAATGATAAAAAGCTTACTATACCTTGCAATTTTTACAACAGCAACTGTACTTTCTTGGATTATCTTATCTGTCTACCATAACTATACGACATCTACAATTACTCAAGGGACTAGCATTATAATTACGCCTATTGAGGCTGAATTTGATCAGGAAACTATACAAAAAATTAAATTAAAAAAAGCTATTAATGCCGACCTCTCAAACGTGCGGGTTATAATATCTCCAGCGCCAATTGAGAATCAGAAATTGGAAGCCACACCTGCCGGGCAGGAGGACCTATGAAAAAAGGGCTATGGAGCAAAAGGATCCCAACAATACTTGCGCTATCTCTCCTTTTCATAAGTATTTGGGTAACGTCTTTTTTAATTCAAAGCGGAATAATCGTTGTTGGGCAAGCGACGCCTAACAAAACACCAAATAACGTAGCTATATCAAATATAACCGATACGTCATTCACGGTTTCTTTTACAACAAATGAGGAAACGCTTGCCGGACTCGCTATTGATCCAAAAGATGGAACGTCAGATGTGGTATATGATGATAGGAATAAAACAAATAATAACCTTACGGCTTTTTACTCTCACTTTATTACAGTGTCTAAGCTTCAACCTGCGACAACTTATAATTTTTCTATCCTGTCAGATGGGCAAACTTATTTAGACCAGAACAAGAAATATTCCGCTACTACTGCAGCAAAAATACCCAATACTCTGCCATCTCAAAACACAATCTCTGGAAAAATTCTACTACCTGATGGGAGCGCAGGAGAAGATAGTATTGTGGGGGCAACCATTGGAGGTGTTCAGAAACTTACGGCTGTAACTCGAAGTGACGGAACTTATATTATTTCAACAAGCCCAATAAGAAACGATTTGCTTGACAACTTTGTTAGGATCGCACCCAATCAAGAAGTAGTATTAACTGTATTAAGACAGAATATGCGCTCATCTGTGAAAACGCTCTTCTCTGATGCGCAAGTTATCCCTGTAATTACCCTACAAGAACAATATGACTTTTCAGAAGTAGAACAAGATCAAGTTTCTACATTTTCTTCTCAGCTAAAGATTCCAGCACCACAGGTGGGAATAGGGGCACCAGCAATAAAAATTTTAAGTCCTAAGGAAGGAGATTCATTGATTGACGCAAGGCCTCTTTTTCGCGGGACTGCTATTCCAAATCAAACTGTAAAGATTACTATAAAATCAAATCCAATTGTAGCGGAGGCTAAAGCAGATAGCAGTGGCGCATGGAGCTTCAGACCTACAACTGAACTCGGCACAGGCCCACATACAATTACGATCGAATCGGTTGACCGTTTTGGAATATTGAGGAGTGTCTCCCTAAAATTTGCCGTTTTTGCGTCAGGATCCCAAATTGCGCAATCAGCAACTCCATCTGCAACTCCTATCTTAACGAGTACTCCCACTCCTAACGTCTCTCTTATTCCTACCCCAACTGTTGCTATAATTCCATCCGCAACACCAACTTCTCCAGCTACTCCCACTCTTACTCCGTTACCAACAGTCGCGCCACAAATCACTCCTGTTCCACCGGGGAACACCACATCTCTTGTTTTAACAACAATATCAGTGCTCTTAATCTTTGCCGGCTCGGCTTTGTTGTTTCTACTCTAGCAATAATCTAAAATACCTTTATTATTATGAACGTTGGTATAATTGGCGGAGGTTTTACAGGACTTGCGGCAGGACATTATCTTTCCAAGAAGGGTCACAAGGTTACAATTTTTGAAAGAGACGAAACGTGCGGTGGACTTGCTATTGGATACCATGAGAAAAACTGGGATTGGACATTAGAACAACACTACCACCACTGGTTCACAAATGATAAAAGCATTTTGGGATTAGCTTCTGAAATTAACCATAACGTAATTATTAAAAGACCTAAAACCTCCTCTTTTGTCAACGACAGCATTTATCAGCTTGACTCACCGCTATCTCTGTTAAGCTTTCCCAAGCTCAATATATTCAATAGAATTCGTATGGGTGTGTCCCTTGCATTTCTTCGTTACAATCCTATATGGCGCCCGCTCGAAAAATATCACGCCGAATCTTATCTCAAGTTTTCAATGGGTAAACCCGCCTACGAAAAAATTTGGAAGCCTTTAATGAAAAATAAGCTTGGAAAATATGCCTCAGATGTTGCGCTTTCCTGGTTTTGGGCGCGCGTTTATAAACGCACAGAAAGTCTTGCCTATCCTGAGGGTGGATTCTTGAGTTTTGCCCAACATCTTCAAAACAAAATTCACGATCGGGGCGGCAAATTTTACTACAGCACAGAGGTCACTGAACTATCTTCGAATGGGAAACCAACAATAACATTTTCGACATTCAAGCGAGGGGTGACGCGGAGCGGGGGGCCCCCGACGGGCACCCGCAGCGAATATGCTTTCGCGAGGACGTCAGGCGGGGGTGCACAGCGGCAGGACCCCGAGCAAAAAAAGTTCGATGCAGTTATCGTAACTTTACCTTCTTTTCTTTTTACAAAAATTGCACCAAAACTTCCTTCGTCATATAAAAATAAATTTTCAAAACTAAAAGGTCTTGGCGCAATAAATATGGTCTTAAGACTTAAGAAGCAATTTCTAATAGATGGGACTTATTGGTTAAATATGTGTGATGATAATTCGCCTATATTGGCAATTGTTGAACATACAAATTTTATGGATAAAAAATATTACAATAACGAACATCTTGTATATTTAGGAAACTACCTTTCTTCAGATGACCCCCGATTTGCAATGAGCGCCGAACAGCTACTTAAACTCTATGATCCATACCTCACAAAGATCAACCCAAATTATAAGTTATCAGTTTTAAGTTATAAGTTATTTAAGGCTCCCTTTGCCCAACCAATAATACCTACTAATTATTCTCTGCTATTACCGCCTTTTGAAACACCTCTTAAAAACGTTTACCTTGCAAACATTCAGCAAGTATACCCTTGGGATCGAGGAACAAATTATGCAGTCGAGCTAGGCAAGAAGGTTGCCAAATTAATTACATCATAATTCTCAATGTTTAAGAAATACATAATTAAAAATTCAATAAAAATTAAAGATTTCGAATTAAAAATTAATTCTTTTAATATTTTTTTAGTAATTCTTATATTGCTCTTCATTCTTTCTGTTTCTTATAACCTCTATTGGGGTTCTCCATACTACTTCCATCCTGATGAAAGGAATATTGCATCATCTGTTTCCCAACTTCATCTTTTCAATAATTTTAACCCTCATTTTTTTGCATATGGGGCTTTCCCCATTTATTCAATTTATATCGTTGGTCTTATTGTAAGTTTTGTATCAAACCCTCTTGCCAAAAATAGTTTCGATGTAAATTTTGAGCAAGCCATAATTATCAGCAGAATATTTTCGTCAGTATTTACAACATTCACAATATTTCTCATCTTTAAAATAGCAAGAAGCATCTACAATAAACTCACGGCTTCCATTGCTCTAATCTTGTCGATGACAAGCGTAGGATATCTCCAGTATTCACATTTTGGAACATTTGAAATGTGGCTTTCTTTTTTTTATTTATTTTTATTTTATTTACTTTATCTTTTTTTGAAAGAGAGAAAATTAAAATTTATTGTATTTGCAAGCATCGTTCTTGGTGTTGCAATATCAATAAAAATTTCATCAATTGTCTTGATAATGTCTCCGATAATAATAATTCTATATGCTTCCTATAAAAACGGGGAGCTATTAGAGATAATTAACAGGAGCATCAAGTTGACATCTACAGTAATCTTTTTTTCTTCTCTTACTTATTTAATTCTTAACCCTTATTCCCTTATGGATAACGCTTCTTTTATTGGTGCCTTAACATACGAAAGTTCTGTTGCCTTAGGAACTCTTCCAGTTTTTTATACTGGATCTTTCTACGATACTAACCCGATTTTATTTCAATATGCCAAGATTTTGCCCTTTTTGATTAATCCAGTTCTCACAATTTTGTCAGTACCGGCGATTTTTTTTAGTATTTTTGCTGCAATTAAGAAAAAAAATGTATATATGATTTTGCTTATTACTGTCTTCGTAATCATTTTTGTTTCCCAGTCTATTCTATTTGTAAAATGGTCTAGATATATTGTTCCAAGTATTTCATTTTTATATATTTTTATTGCGGTGCTCTTGTCAAGATTAAAATTATTATTACCTGAAAAGGTATGGAGGACGACTCTGGTGATAGTTTTTCTTATAAGCTTTATTTTTTCTCTGTCTTTTGTTAAAACTGTCAGGCTCACGTCAGACGCAAGAGTATCGGCCGCAACCTACGCTAAAGAAAATATTGAGAGAAATTCTTTTGTTCTAAGCGAAGTTTATGATTTGGGAATAATACCATTTAACCAATATTTTAAAAGCATAACGCTATTTAATTTCTATGAACTGGATGGCAATCCCCAAAAATCTCAGGAGCTGCAAGAGCTTTTGGACGAAACAGATTATATAATTCTGCCAAGTCAGAGAGTTTTAAGGTCGAGAATTACAAACCCTGCCCTTTTCCCTAATGGAAACAAGTTCTACTCGAATCTGTCTTCTGGAACTTTAGGTTTTGAAAAAATCTACGAAACCCCATGCGATATATTTTGCAGAATAGTTTACCTCGGCAACCCTATAATTATAGGTGAAGAAACAATTAATATTTTCGATAGACCAACAGTTTTTATATTTAAGCGATCACGATGAATCTCAAAGAAAAAGTTTTACTATTATTGATTGTTGTTCTGGGACTTTGTTTTCGTATTTATGGGATTAATTTTGATCAGACCTGCTGCCAACATCCAGATGAACGAGCGATTGTTATGTTTACGCTACCCTTAGAGTTTCCGAAAGACTTCGAAGAATTTCTCTCCCCTCAAAGCCCCCTTAATCCTCGATTTTTCGCCTACGGAAACTTACCTTTATATCTTCTCAAAGGCGTATCAATAATAGTCGGAATGTATAACCCAACATTTTCTACCTACGGACAAATGAATCTAGTTGGAAGAAGTATCTCGGTATTAGCAGAACTCGCAACAATGGTTATAATTTTTTTGCTCGCAAGAAACATTGCAAATTCCCGCGTAGGACTTTTGTCATCCTTCATGTACTCAATATCTGTTCTTCCAATTCAATATTCACATTTTTTTACCTCTGACATTCTTTTGACACTTTTTACTACTCTAACTTTGTTTCTTGCAGTGAAATTCTACCAAAAACCAAGTGTCAAAACCGCACTTTTTTTGGGAGTTTCATTTGGTTTGTCCTTAACCACAAAAATAAGTGCCATGCCGCTTATAGCTTCTATTTCTTTTGCAATTGCTGCCGACTTTCTATTAATCTTTGTTCGAACTCCGCACAAACTAAAAGTTTGGCTACCCCATGTTCCAATATTTTTAAAACGGCTCATAACAGAAGGTGTAGTTATTGTTATTGCAACATTATTCACATTTATGATTACCCAGCCCTACGCGATAATTGATTTTTCTGAGTTTATAAAGCAGAATCTTCAACAATTTCAGATGACACATAATGCGTATGTATTTCCTTACACTCTACAGTATGTCGGAAAAACTCCATACATTTATGAGATGGGGAATCTTTTTTTCTGGGGGCTTGGACCAATTATTGCGGCTTTGTCAATATCCGGTCTTATTTTATTTGTTAGAAGAATTAAACACTCTCCACCCGATAAGCGTTCTAAGATGCTTATTGTTATTACTTTTTTTATTGTTTATTTTGCTGTAGTAGGAAATTTTGCTGTTGGTTTCATGCGCTATTTATTGCCCGTGTATCCAATTTTAGCAATTTTCGCAGCAATGTCCTTGCACCAAATTTTTAAAACAATTGAAAGAACAAAGCTTCACTTTTTAAACCTGGTTTTGAAGCTTGCCGTTTTATTATTTATTTTCCTATGGCCTTTATCTTTTACCTCTATTTACGCTCGCGCCAATACTAGAATTGAGGCAACGGAGTGGATAAACAAAAATATTCCAACAGGAAGTATTATTACAACAGAACACTGGGACGACAGGCTTCCTCTTAAGGATTCGGGGAATTATAATTTCATTGAATTGAATTTGTATGATCAACCTGACGATGAGGTAAAATGGAAAGCATTGTCTTCAAAAATAACGCAGGCTGAGTATTTAATACTTGCTTCAAACAGGCTTTATAAACCCCTTCAGAAACTGGGAGAGTGCGGAAAATATAAAGTGTGTTACCCAAAAACCAAAGACTATTATGATAAATTATTCTCGGGAAAACTCGGGTTCATCAAAGTAGCAGAATTTTCTTCTTATCCTACCGTTCCATTCATAAACTTAAAAATAAATGACGAAGTGGCGGATGAATCATTTAGTGTTTACGATCATCCAAAAGTAATAATTTTTAAGAGGGACAGATTGTAAATAAATCTCTCTTTCGTTAAGATATAAAATTATGAAAACTGTACTTATTACCGGAGGGTCCGGTTTTTTAGGGTTTCACTTGACGCGGTTCCTTTTAAAGAAAGGCTATAAGATAGCAGTTATTGATACTGAGCGGACAGATATAAAAAACAAGAATGTTATTTTTATTAAAGCGGACATAAATAATAAAGGGCTAATTCAAAAATATTTTAAAAATATTGACTATGTGGTGCATGCTGCTGCTGCACTTCCTATTCTTCATGATCGAAACAAAATTTTCAAAACTAATGTTGACGGAACAAAAAATGTTCTTGAGGCAGCTTTAAAAAATAAAGTCAGGAGGTTAGTTTTCATCTCAAGTACTGCAGTTTATGGTGTTCCGAAAGACTTACCCGAACGCGAAACATCCCCTCTCAATCCAATCGGACATTACGGAGAATCCAAGGTTGAGGGAGAAAAATTGTGCCTAGACTATAATAAAAAAGGTCTATCTATTAATATTTTGCGGCCAAAAACTTTTTTGGGTCCGGAGCGACTAGGTGTATTTACCCTGTGGTTTGAGGCAATTTATAATAATAAGCCCGTTTTTATTCTGGGAAACGGACACAACCTATATCAATTACTAGAAGTTAAGGATTTATGCAATGTAATTAACAGTGCCCTTACATGCAAATCGTCTGGGGAAGTATTTAATATAGGCACGGAGAAATTTGGCACATGGCGACAAGATCTTGGAGCACTGATAAAACACGCGCGTTCAGAATCTAGGATAATAAGTCTACCCGTTTTTCCATCACAGGCAATACTTGCACTTCTTGAGGCTTTGAATTTATCCCCAATAGTTGCATGGCATTACAAAACATTACCTGTAAATTCATACGTTTCTATTGACAAAGCAAAAAAATATCTATCGTTTAAACCTATCAAATCAAACCAAGACATACTAATCGAAAGCTATGACTGGTATAGTAATAACAGGCTAAAATTTTTGGGGAAAATAGGGAATACCCATAGAACGACTTGGAATTTTAAGCTTATAGATTTTGTAGGTAGATTTTTATGAGTATAAAAAAAATAGGATTCGATTTTGATAAAATATTTGTCAATTATCCCCCATTTATTCCTGATTTTATAATAAATTATTTCTACAAGAAACATAACCATAATTTAAAATATCGCTTTCCGGGAAGACTTGAACGAGGGATAAGAATCATATCACACGCCTCTTTTTTTAGACCTCCAATTTGGGCTAATATTAATTCTTTAAAAAGGATTGCAGAAAAAAATAATATTGCGACTTATTTAGTTTCAAGCCGTTTCTCATTTCTTAAAAACCAGACTAAAGTTTGGGATAATAAAAATGATATTTTTAAATACTTTAAAAAAGTTTTCTTTAATTTCTCCGATACTCAGCCCCATTTATTCAAGGACAGAATTGTTAAAAAAGAAAAAATAGACAAATTTATTGATGATGATTTTGACTTACTTAAATATCTTGCGATAAATAATTCAAATGTAGAATTTTACTGGCTCACCTCAAAAAAATCAGAGATGAAATTACCCCACAATATCAAACCAATTGCAAATATTGAGGAATTCCGCCAGAAATATTTATAGAATGCAGGATTTAATTTTTATCATCCAGTGGTGGTTTGTTTTCTTAATAATTGGCATAATATTTCTCCCCGCAACAACTCTTATATTTACGAGGCTCTTAGACCACGGATATCTTTTTTCTAAAGTAATAGGAATCGCTCTTATCTCATACGCAGTTCTAGTCTTAGGAATCTTTAAACTTTTCCCCTTTGCTTACATATCAATAGTCCTTATAATTTGGGCGTTTTTCATTATGAACATCTGGATTGCGAAAAATAAAATAGATTTCAAACAAATGTTTGCCAGGTGGAAGGTTTTTATTTTTGAAGAAACATTGTTTTTAGGGGGCATTGCAGTTTGGAGTTATATCAGAGCGCATGAACCAAGCATTAATGGTCTTGAGAAGTTTATGGACTTTGGTTTTTTAAATTCTATTCTCAGGACAACTTACCAACCCGCAGTAGACATGTGGTATCCACCTCTCCCTATAAATTACTATTATTTCGGACATTTAACAACTGCTGTAATAACAAAACTTTCTCTTATACCCTCTTACATAACATACAATTTGATGATTGCGACAATGTTCTCTTTCACATTCTGTCTTTCTGTATCTTTCGGAATGAATCTTTTCTCAAGAACTACATTGACAAGAAAGGGTATAACTAGCGGGATAATAACAGGCGCTCTTGTGTCTTTGTCAGGAAATCTCCATACAATATATTTATTCTTTAATGCATACAATGTAGATAAACCCCTCCCTTTTTGGAATCTTACTTTTCTTTCAAATAGTTTTCCTAATAGCTATTGGTACCCCAACGCAACTCGCTTTATACCTTTTACTATACACGAGTTTCCTATTTATTCTTTTGTAGTATCGGATCTTCACGGACATGTGGTTGACATCATGTACGTATTATTATTCTTGGCAATTGCCTATGTCTTATTTATTACAAAAGCTACAAGCAAAATCCTGCTTGTCTTATTGGGATTTTTACTGGCAATTATGTACATGACCAATGCTTGGGACAGCATAATTTATCTACTTCTCGCATCGTGCTTTTTAGCTGTTAAAAACGTTCACATTTTAAAATTTGGAAATAAAACCAATCTTAATTTTATAAAAATTAGACTTCCAAGATTAGCATCCACAGGTTTTTTTTTAAAAGAAACGCTAAAACCAATTTTCTTATTGATTACTCTTTTACTATTATTCTCTCTCCCTTTCAACCTAAACTTTAAACCTTTTGCTGAGGGCATTGGGATATTATGCGCACCCCAGTTCTTAACCAATATTGGAAAACTTGGGCCGTTTCTTTTTGAAGCTGATCATTGTCAAAGGTCGGTCCTATGGCAGCTTTTCATACTCTATGGATTTTTTTATTTTTTTGTTTTTGCCTTTGTTGTTTTTCTTTTAAAAAGAAGGGGGAGTTTTAAGATTCTTAAAGAAGACACTTTTGTCTTGATCTTAATATTTGTATCATCAATCCTTATATTGCTGCCCGAATTCCTCTACGTAAAGGACATCTACCCTGCTCACTATCGAGCAAATACTATGTTTAAGCTTGTCTATCAGGCGTTCATAATGCTCTCTTTGTCCTCGGCCTATATAATTTTTAGAATAACTTCGGACATTTTTACTTTGCCTGCCCGCAATGCCCTGCACAGCTTTGGCAGGCGGGTATATTTCATATTTACTATTTTATTTTTAATATTGGTTTTCACTTATCCCTATTTTGCGATTAAATCGTACTATGGAGACCTTAAAACTTATTCCGGTTTAAGCGGAATAGATTACATGAAAAAAAGACTTCCCCAAGACTACGAAGCAATACGATGGATTAACAAGAATATACAAAATAGGCCAATTATCGTTGAAGCGCAGGGCGACTCCTATACGGATTATGGTAGGGTATCGGCAAACACGGGATTACCGACAATTCTTGGCTGGACGGTGCACGAATGGTTGTGGAGAGGATCATATGATATTCCGGCGCCTCGAATTGAAGATGTTAGATTGATTTACGAATCGGATGATCTTGCCAAAACACAAAAGCTCTTAAAAAAACACAATGTCGGATATGTTTACTTGGGAAACTTGGAACGCGAGAAATATACAAACATCAAGGAGACTAAATTTGAACAACTCGGAAAAGTTATTTTCGAAACCGGACAAACAAAGATATATAAACTCGCTAATCCCCCTTGATCCCCTTGTTTATTCCTTCCTTCTCGATCTTACAGATTAATCCGTCTTCAATACATTTTATATATTTGTGGATTTCTGAAAAATCTCCGTCCCCAATTCTTGGGATTAAAACCCACTGGAGTTTTTGCGCTTCCGAAATTGGCGGGTGTATAAGCAATCCATATCGGCCTTTTTCTTCATCTCCAAAATCTATAACTACACTTTTAATTTTTGCGTCCCGCATTTGATTTGCAAGTTTTATGAAATCGTCAACTTCGTTAACTTCCGCGTTTGTATCGATGTTGTCTTTAATGATGTTAAAAGCGCCTATTACTTTAATGGGGTTTAGAATTGTCCCCAATGACAGCGCTTTGTCACGAACTGCATTAATTACATCCTGTTGCCTTTGACTTCTCGCAAAATCTGACCCCTCGCCGTTTACTCCGTGGCGCGAGCGGACGAATTCAAGTGCCTGCTCCCCATTCATGTGTTGAATTCCGCTCTCTATGTGAATATGTCGATAACGGCACGGAAATGCATCTTCCGCCGCGGCACTCCCTGTTGAGATTTGGGCTGACAAATCTATGATCTCCTCTTCTGTATGGCCACATGGCTCATCCTCGGCACCCGTAATAGGATACTTATAATCATCGAGTGTCTTTTTAACATTAACGTCTATTCCTCCAAGGTGATCCACTAAGCTTATGAAAGCGTCGAAATCCACAACCAAAACATAATCGATTTCTTTACCGGTGACTTGACTCACAGCGGTCTTAGCCAACAATTTTCCTTGGCCATTTTTTTCTTGTCCATAATAATAAGCAGTATTAATTCTTGCTGCAAGTTCCGGAATCCAAAGATCCCGGGGAATTGAAATTAAGCTGATAATATTTTTATCGGGACTAACTGTTGCCACAATTATCGTGTCTGTTAAATCCGGACCCTCATGTTTCCCCCCACCTTTACCTAAGATCAGAACATTAATGTTTCCGGTTTTCTTCTCAGTCTTAAGCTCTATCTCCTTTTTGAAATAAATCTTGTAAAAGAGAGCGGCTACTACAAATAAAATAAAGAGGCCAAGGGCGACTAGAACAATTTTTCTTCTCGCCAAAAAATTTTTCACTCTTAGCATTGTTCAATTATTGAGGCAAAACTTTGGGGATCACGGCTTGATCTTCCGACAAGTACCCCGGATAAATTAGGCATTGTTGTAAAACCTGCCACATTATCAGGCTTTACGCTTCCGCCATATAAAACATGCGTTACGTTTTGGTGCTTACTCCTTATCGAACTTGCAACTCTATCTGCGTTTTCCGGAGTATCGGGATTATCCGAACCAATTGCAAAATCGGGTTCATAAGCCACTATCTTTACGCCTTCAGGGATAACAGAATTTTCGTTCGGAACACAATATATCGGAATAAGTCGAGCATTGAGGACCGTCGACACTTTTTTCGCAAGGACATCATCTGACTCACCAAAATTTTTTCTTCTTTCAGAATGTCCAATAATTGCGTACTCCACGAACTCCCTTGCTAAGGTTGCTGATACCTCGCCGGTAAATTCGCCGTCTTCAAAAGGAGATACATCTTGAACTCCAAGCGCAATTGGAAGATTGTTGGCTTTAATATATTGAGCGGCACCAGGAATCGCAAGATAAGATGGACAAATTACGACTAGAGCATCCTCGCGGCCCTCGAATACTTCTTTAAGTTCTTCAAAATATCTAACCGTTTCTGCTTCGGTCATCTGCATCTTAAAGTTTCCAGCCGCAATTTTGTCTTTTATTGGTCCTATCTCCATATGATACAATTGAAGGTAATTTTCTTCAATCTGTCAACCATTATAACAATATATGAATGACATTCTCAATCCCGATCAAATCGGGATCAATAAATTAAATAAAGAACAAAAAGCAGCAGTAATCCAAACAGAAGGTCCTGTAATAGTCTTGGCAGGAGCCGGATCCGGCAAAACAAGGGTTCTTATTCATCGCGTTCTTTATTTAGTGCTTGAAAAAAGGGTACGACCAACAAATATCCTTTTAAGTACCTTCACCAATAAGGCGGCTGGCGAAATGCTTGAGCGAATAATTCGCGTTTTTGCACAAAACAAAATTCACGAACAACCAACTGTTGGAACTTTTCATTCACTTTGCGCAAAAATCTTAAGACGAGATGGAAGAGAAATTGGAATTCCAATAAGTTTTCAGATCTTTGATGATCAGGATCAGCTTGAAACAATAAAAGAAGCGTTTTCAGTACTTTCCTTAAACCCAAAAGAAATCAGACCTAGAGCAGTACTTGCTATGATTTCGCAAGCAAAAAATCAAATGATAGATGAGACAACTTACGAATCTATTGCACATGGATACTTTCAGGAAGCGGTAAGTAAAGTTTATCCTGTCTACCAAAGTTTACTTGCCGACCATGACGCGCTTGATTTTGATGACCTACTGATAAAGACCATCGAGCTGTTTAAGAAAAATCCCGAAGTGCTTTCCCGTTATCAAGATAAATTCCAATATGTTCTGGTTGATGAGTATCAAGACACAAATGAATCCCAATACCAATTAACAAAACTGTTGGGAGGAAAGGGTCGTAATATTTGTATAGTCGGGGATTTTTCCCAAAGCATATATAGTTTCCGCGGAGCCGATTTTCGTAACCTTGAAAAATTCAAACGCGATTTTCCGGATGCAATAACTTTTCCGCTTTCTCAAAATTATCGCTCTACGCAAAATATTCTAGACGCAGCAACTTCTGTTATATCAAATAACGCCACGCATCCAATACTTTCTTTGTGGACAGAAAATCATTCTGGTGAAGATATAGTAATTTTCCAAGCCGACAGTGAACACAGCGAGGCCGAATTTATAATTCAGCAAGTATTACTTACAAAACAAAAGGATCTTGGTTTAAAATTATCCGATGTTGCGGTACTTTACAGAACCAATGCTCAATCACGCGCTCTTGAAGAAACTTTTTTGCATAATTCGATTCCATATATCTTAGTAGGCGGAACAAGATTTTACGCTCGGCGGGAAGTTAAAGATGTTCTCTCGTATCTTTCTTATCTTGCGAATAATAAAAATAAGGTTTCATTGAAGCGCATAATAAAGATCGGGAAGAAACGGGCTGATAAATTTTTAGAGTACGCGGCGCAGTTTAATGAAAAAGACTATATCAACCAGAAGGCGACAATTGATATTATGGACGAAGTAACAAATAAGACATCTTACATTGAGCTCTATGACGAAAAGGATCCGGAGGATAAATCAAGAATCGAAAATATAAAAGAACTGCGATCGGTTGCAATTGAATTTCCAAACTTAGTGCAGTTTTTAGAAAATGTCGCACTTGTTGAACAGGAAAACGCTTCGACTCCACTCAGCGCGAGTATGCCAGACCGAACAAGTTTCGAAAAAGCTGACGCCATAACGTTCATGACAATGCACGCGGCAAAGGGACTCGAATTTAAAATTGTCTTTATTGTAGGTATGGAAGAAGGTCTTTTCCCTCATTCACAATCAATGCAAGATGTGGGAGAACTTGAGGAGGAAAGAAGATTATGCTATGTAGGGATCACTCGGGCAAGGGAAAAACTGTATCTTTGTTTTGCCAAAAGAAGGCTTTATTTTGGACAGATTGTCTCAAACCAAATCTCTCGATTTATTTACGAACTGCCCGAGGAAGTATTAAAGAAAAATTATATCGAAAGATACGTTGACGAACCAACCTTTTTATGAACAACTTTATTGACATAGACGAATCAAAAAAATCCGAATATAATTCCGTTGTAAATCATCCCCTACAGAGCTTTGAGTGGGGTGAATTCCGAAAGAAAACCGGAATAAAAGTAATCCGCCGCGGACTTATACAAAATAATAAGCTCGTCAAAGTGCTTACTTTAACACTCCACAAAATACCACGAACAAAATTCTACATTGGCTATTTGCCGAAAGGAAATTTACCTACAGGTGGATTAATTGATGAACTCAAGCAAATCGGCCACAAAAATAACTGCGTCTTCATCCAGCTTGAACCCAATGTTGAGCGAGGGGTGACGCGGAGCGGGGGACCCCCGACGAGCGCACGCAGCGAACGAAGTGATACGAGTACGTCGGGCGGGGGTGCACAGTGGCAGGACCCCGAACAGAGAATGGAAAGCTTTGACCTGCGGCCTGCGGCGCATCCACTTTTTACGAAATATACATTCGTCATTGATTTGAAAAAGTCCGAACAAGAACTCTTGAGCGCTATGCATCCCAAAACGCGTTATAATATCCGTGTCGCAGAAAAACATAAAGTAAAAGTAGTTGAGAACAATTCAAAAGAATCGTTTGCGCACTATCTAAAACTCATGATGGAGACAACAAACCGTCAAGGGTTTTACGCCCACACTCCTTCTTACCACAAAAGTCTATTCGAAACTTTACCAAAAAAAATGAATTCGAACAGTTTATCTTATCATTTACTAAACGCGACCTATAAATCAAAAGTTCTGACTAGTTGGGTGCTTTTTGTTTTTAAAGATACAATATATTACCCTTATGGTGCTTCTAGCCGACTGTACCGCGAAACAATGGCGTCAAACTTAATAATGTGGGAAGCAATAAAATTTGGGAGAAGAATGGGGCTTGCATATTTTGATATGTGGGGAGCACTCGGCCCTGCTCCTGACAAAAAAGATCCCTGGTATGGATTCCACAGATTCAAAGAAGGTTATGGAGGGGAACTCGTTGAATTCGTAGGCAGTTATGACTTAGTTATAAAACCCGCACTTTACGAAATTTATAAAGTCGCCGACAAACTCCGCTGGGCTATTTTGAAATTGCAAAAAATAGCTTCTAGGTGATTTTGTAGAGGTAGATTTGGTTTTTTGTGTCCGAACGAACAAACCTTAATCTATCTTTCGGTTTAGGTTCGAATTTATATTTATAACTTATTATTTTTGTTCCTTTTGCGAGTTCCTCAAACAGTTTTGGTTTGAGTTTCTCAAGAACTCTTGGGACTAAATAAACAAAAACCACTGTTGCATCTGAAATATCGTAGTCGAAAAAATTACCTCGTTTTAGAGTAACCCTATCGCTCAGATTATGAATTCTAACTTTTAACCAAGCGGTTAAATGTCGAATGACGTCGATTTCAATGCCAACGCCTTTTGCTCCAAACTTTTTTGAGACTGCTACTAAAAAGTTTGCATCTCCACTCCCGAGTTCATAAATAATGTCGCGCGATGTAATTTTTGCAAGTTTTCCCGCAGCTTCTGCTTTATCTCGCGAAGTTCTCCACCAAGGTGTCCATGGACTATCGGGCGGCCAAACAAACCAGAGAACAATGAGAGAAACAATGATGATAACACCGAAAAATGAGTTGACTAAAATAAAGCCCACAATTTAGTATTAAGTATTATGCATTAAGTATTAGGATCAGTTTACCTAATATGGCATCTCGCTTGATGGGTTTGGTTTTTAGGCTATCTCGAACGTTATCTCCCTTAACAAAAATGCTTTTCGAACTAAATTTTTTAATTCGCTTGATCAGCATCTTATCATTATATCGAAACAGCACTACATCTCCTATTTTAGGTTTGGAAAAATAATAAGGGATTGAACTAACAATGACGCGATCGTAAGGTTTGAGGTACGGCATCATGCTGTGGCCGGAAATACGAAATATACCAAAGACCATTAGTTGTGGGAGATTATTTCGCCGCCTGTTGGATAACCTGAGGAGATTCTAACAGGTTCGAACTTTTTGGTTTTATAAAAAATCTCGGCAATATTCTGGGTTTTTATTAAGAGTTCGTTTGCCGCTTCAATATCTATATTTTGTCTAGCTTTAATTGAAAGTTTTACAGCAGATTTCAGAAATTCTGAAAGTTCAGGGAATTCTTTGTGATGTTCCTCTTTAAAATAATCATTCTCGAGTGTCCCAAGCTCTTCTTCGACCAACTCTCCATGTTTTTCCTTAACATGTGTTAAACGAGAAATCTGCGAAATTATTCGTTTTCTTTCATCAAAAGGAGGCTCCTCAGTTGATGGCGTGAGTTCTTCAAGCATTTGAGTCATTCGAATTACGGTATGTGCTGCCATCTGAACTCCATGAACATCATAAACTCCACACGGAATATCACAATGTGCATAAGCAGTTTTTGAGGGGATTAGACTTAAGACGTAAGATACTGCATCCATAATTTGATATTATAATAACTCGAATTTTTAAGAATTGCAAATGAGCTGCGCACTTTCGCGGATAACAGGAATCCTCTTCTCGTCTATTAAATATTTTGTTTTAAATTCCTCATCTGATACTTTTAAAAGATCAGAGGCCAAGACAATCCCGTTATCTATAAATCTTCTCTCCTCCTCTAGGGATATATCCGTTAAGGTTGTCACGGGATACATTTTTGGTCGTTCAACAAAATGCTGCAAATTATTATCTTCCGGATAATTCCACGCGATAACTTTTACTCCCTTGCACTGGGCGTACGTAATTGCATCAGATGAAAGCTTGGTATTTGTTGCAACCCAAACGCCGTCAATCTTATTGACTTCTTTGACATCGAGAAATCTAGCATATGTATAAAGTAAAACCTGTACATCCGACTTTCCAAAAGTTTGATTGTGGAATTTTGCCTCGAGAATCTCACGCCTGCCATCCTTTTCAAGAAGCAGGTCTATCTCATGCGAGACGCATTCTCCTTGCATTTGAAGATCAACTTCTGTCTTATAACCCTGATCTTTAAAAATCCGGGCTAAATATTGCTCGAATGGAAAGCCGGTAGGCCCAAGTTCAAAAATTGCCTGACGAAGATTGAATCGGAGAGCACTCTTTTTATCTTTCCCAACCAGGAATTCCCGGATATGGTAAAAAATCTCATCAGTTGTGATCGTATTATCTTTCTGAACTCGCTCTTTAATATGGGCAAGCACTCGGTCGTGGAGTTCTTTGGGTACTCCGCTCCTTTCAATCGAACGAATAACCCTAAGGTCGTCAAAAGGAACCTCACTCCCATCCCTCTT
>CAYHUY010000001.1:87223-96939 GCA_964360265.1 uncultured Gammaproteobacteria bacterium
GAACCCACCATTGGGGACGGTCCTAGAACAGACTAGTATGGCAGGCCGAATTGAAAGAAGTTTCAGTTGAAAGTTTCAATAAGTGCCTGAATATCGTTATCTAAAATATTAAAAGCGTTCTCACTTAGGCCTTTGCCTTTTTGTTTCATAATTTGTTTCTGCATTGCCATTAGCAAATTCACGGAAGCTTTCTTAGTCCAAACATTCATACTTAAACCCTTTGCTACTTTCGCCTTTGTCAAAAGACTAATGTAAACACCAAGATTATTTATATCTCCAGTCGCCCTCAACGCACGTATATCATTAATCAAACTATCAAAAGTCACAATTTCATCAAGTGCCGATGGATCACTTTGGGAATAATTAAGCTCAAATTCGTCACTCGCGTCTGTATCAATAATACCAGTCATTTGGAAATTATTATCATCTCCATTAGCTTGAAGAGTGGCAATGTTCAGCGTATAGGTTTGGTTTTCGAACGACGAGAGAATTATTTTATATGATCCATCAATGGGTTCAGGGAGTAAAAACTCGTTAAATCCAAAACCAAGGTTTGCTTTTTCGTTGGACGCGTTAGGATTGCTGATCGGATTTTGGTGGCTATAAATCGCGTTTGGTATCTCATCAAATGTTTCAACTACTCCGCCGATAACTTGTTTACCGGTTTTCTTGCCCTCAGAATTAACTACTGCTATTTCAATCCCTTCATTTGTAGACATCTCAATATAGCTTGCATTTGAGGTGGCTCGCCTATAGCGATCAAGTTGGAAAAAATCATTCCCAAATGGTGCCAAATTTTCATAGTTCCATTCTGGATCATTGATAAAATACGCACCCTCAGTTGCTATTCCCTTCGCTACTACAAAATGCATATCGGTTAGGACATTGCTCACCGCAAGTATCGCAGGATTTTGCTTATTTGTTAAATCATCATTAAGAACGGTAAGCTTGCTTGATTCAGTTGATGCAGAATCATACCGTATATGTTCTAATTTATATGCCGATTTACTGGCTTCATACAGTTCTTCCGTGAACTTATTGATTGATGACCAGACGAACTTTGAAAATGGCTTACCAAAACCGGGTTTATTGGTCTGAAATCCATTATTGTTTTTAAGCCATTCATTGAGAGTCCCTGGATCTATTGGTGTCTCATCTTCAAATTCTGTCATCCCATGATAATTCAGAATCATGGCAGCGGACGTAACTGCACAGCCCCATCTTTCAAAATCCGGATCACTGAAACCAAGTGAGTTAGCATGATCATATTCTGTTGGTCCCCAAGGATCATCATTTTGACTATAATAAGGAACCGGAAGATTAATTCCATCCGAGATATTTAAGGGCGCATAATAAACGGTATTAAGGTATGCTCCATTGAATCCGCCTGTTAAATATACAAAATTATTAAATACCGCCACACCCGCGCAGCATACCGGTTCTGGAAGAAGATTCGAACTCATATTCCATGCATCAAGTGTACCGTCGGGATTGATTTGAGTATAGTAAACTTTATTTAGAAAATTTAAACCATTATATCCACCGATAGAAATTATTGTTGACCCTACTTTTACAGATGGACCTCTGTAAACTGCTTCTGGCAATTCGGAAGTTGTTGTAAAGATGGAAAGGGACCCATCGGCGGGATTAACAGAGGCTTTGTAAGATTTATTTCTCTTTATCCCTCCCGTAGTCTCACCACCAAAAACAATAATATTATTCTCATGCTCTACCATTCCAAACCCACTCAATGGTTCGGGAAGTGAAACAGCGCTTGTTGTCCATGCCCCTATTGTTCCATTCTCATTTATATCCGCATAATAAATCTCACTACGAGTCCCGCTATTATTAAATCCCCCCGCATAATAAATCCTCTCCCCCACCACCACACCATTGCCCAAGGCCCTATTCTCGGGTAAGGGAGTGAATGATTGCCAAGAAGATATTGACCCTCCCGATTGAATAGTTGAGGAATATACAGTGTTCTTATAATTAGTTGTTCCTGTAAACATCGCCCCACCTAAAATATAAATTCTTTTTTCCTTTTTAACCAATGCGCCCCAGTATCTGGTTTCTGGCAAATTAGAGACTAAGGTCCAGCCCGGAAGAGTTCCATCACTATTGGGGGTCGATGATAATGCATCGGAATAATCATCTACATTCGCCCCGCCAAACACAAAAACTTTCCCCTCTTCAAATGTTGAAATATGACTGGCTATATTTGTAGGCAAACTTGTGGTGCTCGACCAAGTTCCAAGTGAATCAGCAAATGCGTTTTGAGGATGAAAAAACAGTAGAAAAACTGATAGAATAATGCCTACTAAATATATTGCGATTTTGCGGAGCATTATTATCAATTTTTTAATGAAATTAACAAAAAGTCAAGAAGGAAAAATTGACAAACCTAAAACCCCTTTTGAGGTTGAAGACTTAAGGACAAAATTAGCTATAAAGAACAGATATGATGCGTTTATAAAAACATATTCTGCTGAATATCCAGAAGTAAAAGCCGAAAACACCAATGTTTTTTGGAATAAGAAGTTTAAAGTCCCTACAACCTTCTCAGAACTTGATCCAATGACAAAAGAAAAAATTAACACTATAATTTCTTTTCTCCCCAATAAGAAAATTAGAATCTTAGATTTAGGAATAGGACAAGGATATTTAGAGCAAAAATTGCAACAAATTGGGAAAAATTATGAAATATGGGGAATAGATATTTCAAAAAAAGCAATTTCTCAAGCGAAAGAAAAATTTAAGGGTAAATTTAATATTGGTAATGTCCTCAAAATTAAAAATTATTATGAAAGAAATTTTTTTGATGTAATTGTGGCAATAGAATTAATAGAACATATATCGCCAAGAAAAAATTTTGCTTTTTATAAAGCCATTTATAGTCTTTTGAAACCTCGTGGAATTTTAATTTTGTCAACTCCATTAAATGAAGGCCTTCGATATGGAATAGAAAATCTAAGTTCACATGTTAGAGAATATACTGAACCTATTTTACGAGCGGAATTGAAAATATCAAAATTTAAAATTGTTGAAAAAAGATATCTATTCGCATTTATAAACTTTTACAGGCTAAAAAGGGTTCTTTCGAAGATATTTAGAGGAAGGTGGGGGGCGAATAATATTGTGGTTGTGGCGAAGAAAGCTTAGGCGTATTGGTACCACTGCGCTTCTTCTTTAAGTTTTTCAAGTTTTTTAACGCGGAAAAGCCCTCCCTTTTTAGAAATAATCTTCTTCTTATCAAGTTTCTTTAATTCAACACTTGTTGTTTCACGAGTTAATCCTATCAGGCTTGCTATGTCTCGGTGTGTTAGGGGAACTCTTATCAAAATTTCCCCATCTCTTTTAACGCCAAATCTTTCTGCGCATATTACAAGAATTGAAGCAACCTTTTGATAAGCATTGCCAAAAACCATATACTCCATTCTCTCAAGAATTCCGCGAAGTCTAATTAATATTTTACTTGTAACATCCCACAGCGCCTCAGGGCTTTTTTGCAAAAAAATCTTAAATTCTTCTTTTGAACACCGTTGAATCTCAACTGCGGTCATTGCCTCAAGATATTGAGTGAGGTTAACATCATTGAATGCCCAAATCATTGGAAAAAAATCTCCGGGCTTAAAGATTATGAGGTTTAATTCTTGACCTGATTCAGATAATGCGTAGAATTTTACGTATCCGCGGACAAGATAGAATACTCCGGTAGGGAGTCCGTCAGGCCGGAGAATTACTTCATGCTTTTTGTAATTAAGCAGCCTAAACTGGGAAAAAAATAAATCCAGTTTCTCAACCGACTCTTCTTTCACACCCCGATTATACCACATGCCTAAAATGTAAGCACTCTTACAATTTTTTGGTAGCCTATGTTGCTGACCGGGTAATTTTTATGGAGTATAAAGAGAGAGCAATTATTCAAAATATGGGTGAGGCATCAGACGATAATAATTTAAAGGCTCTTTGCAATAAAGGGGGAAGGATATGCGAGGCGAATCAAACAGCTTTATTAAAGCTATCGGCTCAAAATTTATTACGTTACCGGGCGAACAGCTTATTCTTGCACAGAGAAAACATTGGTATTCTTTTGTCTTCCCAATATTAACTCTATCGTTTATTAGTATAGCTTCTATTAGCGGACTTATTATATTGTCTTTTATATTTCCATCCTATATTCAGCTTCTTTTCTCTTTTGCGCTTTTTATTGCTATTGCAGCAACAACTTTTATAGGAAAATTTATTGTTGATTGGTATTTTAATTTTTATATTATAACTTCAAAAAAGATAATCGAGGTTTCTTATAAGCCTTTGACTTCTCGCCATACTAATGAAATCTTGCTTGACCAGGTTAAATGTACGGAGATTGACACTCGCGTTGATGGAATTATCCATGAACTATTAGATATAGGTGATGTTATTATCACTTTTGACAGACCCACTCACCAGGAAGAATTTGCTCTGGCAGATATGAGTGACCCAAAGAGAATAGAATCCAATCTTGAAAATGCCTTATGCCCAGTTGGAGAAGACGCAAGAAATGTTACCGGAGCGAGCTTGTTCAACAGAGCAAGAGAGAACCCTAACAAATGGAGATACTTAGAAGAGATAGGAACAGTTGGAGCAAATTAATATGGAATACATTAGTATAACAATTTACTTTGCGCTCTTTACATTAACTTTCGCTATATTAGGATATAATTTGCTTTATAGGGAACGCGTTGGGGGAGCAAGTCAGAGGCTAGGGATTGTATTTTCTTCTTCGTTGAGAAGACTTTTATATTTTATAACGGCTGTAACACTTATATCTTTAATAATAATTGGATTTTTCCTAATTTTATCTATCTTCGAAACGATAAACAAATTTTAGGCCTGGCCAAGCCGAGGGGAAATTTTGATATACTTATTTGGTGAAGTATTGGCGGTCTTGGAAATATAAAAATCTTACTTTTCTTTTTATTTCATTAATATTTGCATTCTTCTTGGGGAGATACGAACCATTTCATCAGTTCTTATTAAATCTTGAAAATTTTGGTTATATCGGAGCCTTTTTTGCCGGTATGCTTTTTGTTTCAACTTTCGGAGTCACGACAGGTGCCTTATCTCTTTTGATTCTAGCCGAAGAATTGAATATTTTTCTCTTGGGAGCAGTTGCAGGGTCAGGAGGAGTTTTGGGAGATTTTCTACTATTTCGATTCGTTAAAGATAGGCTCGTGGATGAAGTTAAGCCAATTTATGACAGCATGGACCACAACCACCATTTGATTAAGCTTCTTCACACAAAACATTTCAGGTGGATGTTTCCGGTTTTTGGAGCAATAGTTATAGTATCCCCCTTACCAGATGAGTTAGGAGTAAGCCTTATGGGAATATCGAGGATGAAAAACAGAACCTTTCTGATTCTTTCGTTTATCCTGAATGCCTCCGGAATAATACTTGTCCTTCTGGCTTCCCGCTTTATAAAACCATAAAGCGCAAAAAACTAGAACCATCCCATGTCGTGGCCTACAAAGAAGAGAAAAATCGCAATAGATCCGAGGACTGCCGACCAGAGAGCAAGAGAAATGGCGCCTCTTATTTTTTGGGGACCGACATTTCGCAAGGTCACATAAAAAAGAACAAGTATTATTAGGTAGAGTGCTATCGAAAGAATACTTTTTGAAGTCCAATGATGGCCTGAAAGAGACTTTAACCAATTCTTAAACGGTTCATTCAATTCGGCGAAAATAGTAATCACCGTTACAAAAATCGCGTTAAGAACTGCCGCAATTGACGATGCATAGATTAGACGATTTTTCATGCTTATTGTAGCGCTCCCCAGCGCGCGGTCGCTGATATGATAAAACCTGCAAGGCCAATTGTAAGACCCAAAACAACAACAAAACCCGTTAAAAGAAACGTTTGCAGGCGGATATTTAGGCTTTGGAACTCGTCTTTTTTAAGGAAAGCGATTATTGCGGCGGTCACGGCAATCGGAATAATAAAGAGGAAAATGTGCTCTTTTGTTTCCATAATAATGTTATGTGCCCAAGGCGCAAGACCACTTTTAATAACAGGCTTGACCAAAGAACCATAATATACTACATAGTAATATCCGCCGAAAATCCAACTTAAGGTAAATCCGGTAACGCCTGCGACCGCAGCAATACGAAGGTGTTTTGTGCGCCACGCCGAACTTGTGAATTCGCCCAAAAGCCATAAGAATGCGTCAATGCCGACAATTGCAAAGCCCAAATGAAGACCAATCAAAACCGGCTTACTTAAAAGAAAACCGAATATATCCACGAAGTCATCGTATCAATATATTAGTCGTACGGTCAATGGGGAAATGGGTTTAAGCTTTTTTGCGGTGCCTGGTTGACTCTATTCTACTAGTTTATGCTTCTTTATGAAAGCCCTTCCCGAACCAGACTTGAGATATTTTTCAAAATCAAATGCAGTGTATTTCTTTGAAAATGCGAAATAACAAAACAATTCGACCGGTAAACTATTTCTAGTAGCATTTACTTGTCCTTGGTCATGTCGATTTTTCCTGTCTTTCAAATCATTTGTACAACCAATATAAGTTTTCTTATCTGAACATAAAAGAATATAAACGTACCACATATTAACCCGCTTTCGCTCGTTGTTAGCGGACTACGTCTCGCCGTAGCCGAGCTTCAGCGAGGCAAAGGCGGAGGGTACAGGATTCGAACCTGTGAAGGGATTGCTCCCTCGAGTTTTCAAGACTCGTGCAATTGGCCGCTATGCGAACCCTCCTAGTGCGGAGCAAGGTACCGTACGGTACCTTGCGGAGGAGGTGGGATTCGAACCCACGAGACCTTTTAAAGGGTCGCGGTTTAGCAAACCGCTGCCATAGACCACTAGGCGACTCCTCCAAATTGGATTCTAATTATACCAAAGCTAGATTTGAATATAAATGTTTCCGAATCAAGATTGTTATCTTATTGTAATAATTTTGCGAGGCTAAATTGGTTGCCCCATAGGTTCTCTTGTGCTATTATTGAAGCATGATAGACCAGGCTAAAGAACATCTAGTCGAATCGGGGGCATCAGTTCCTGTAAACATTAGCCCTGAAGTTGAGGAGGCCGGTGTTATAGCTCATCACGAAGACAAGGAGCACGAGGCAATCAATACAGAACTTGAGGGTACGGGCACTTCCGTATCTAGTGCTGCCGCGCCTATTGTAACTCAAGATTCAGGAATGGTAAAGCTACCAGAAGTAAGCGAACCTGACAAAAGTTTACCCGCAAACGATACAAGCCGCTATAGACGATTTGTAGACTTTATAAGAACAAAAAGGAAAGGAGTAAACAATGCCGCTTGATAATTTTACACAAACAGTTCTTAGCTTAGCTTTTACTTTCCTCTTTGCGTTTTTACTCGCGTCAGTGATTATTTTTTGCATTAGCGGCATAGTTATTGCGCTTGGATTCTGGAGAAAGAATCGCCTGCGACATGAAAGAGCGCTTGATACTTCTCTTCTTGAAATATCGCTTCCTCGAGAAAATGAAATAAAAATTGATGCAGCTGAACAACTTTTCTCAAGCCTAACATCAATAAAAGCAACAAAGGGAATTTTTAGTTTCTTAAAGCTTTCAGATAGTATTTCTTTTGAAATTGTAGCAAAACCTCAAGACATTAGATTTTATGTAGGGGTTCCCAATAAGATTCGCGATATGGTTGAGAAACAAATCCACGGAAGCTATCCTGATGCACAGATTCTTGAAGTTGAAGACTATAACTTATTTGCGCATCCAGGGAAAATCGCATATACTGCTCTAAAACTAGAAAAATCTTACTTCCTTCCTATTAAAACTTATCGCGACTTACCTGTTGACCCTTTATCCTCGATAACAAGTACTCTGGGAAAAATGCGCGAGGGGGAAGGAGCTGCTATTCAAATTGTAATTAGCCCATCGGCAGATCAGTGGAAAAAGGCAGGCAGGTCTTACATTACAAACACAAAGAAGCGTGAAGCAAATCCTGAGACAGCAAAGTATTCAGCTGATCAAAAAGAACTTGAAGCAATTGAACAAGAAATAACAAAAAGTGCGTTTAAAGCATACATTAGAATTCTTGCCGTATCCCCTACAAAAGAGGAGGCGCAGTCTCATCTTACCAATATAGTTGGTTCTTTCTCTCAGTTCTCATCCTTCAACTCCTTTAAGGAGGAAAAACAGCGGTTCTTTAAAGGGATGGCGATTGTTGATTTTATTTACAGGCAGCTTCCGCTTATCCCGTCTGTCCCAAACGTACTCACAACAGAAGAACTTGCTACGCTCTTTCATTTCCCAAATAAAAGCGTCGAGGCCCCAAGTATCCACTGGCTTGGCGCTCGAGTTGCACCTGCACCTGCCAACATCCCAACCTCGGGACTATACATTGGGAAAAGCATATATAGGGGAACAGAACGCCCTGTCTACATGCGGGAAGACGACAGGCGCAGGCATATGTATATTATAGGTAAGACAGGCGTGGGTAAGTCTGAGTTCTTAAAGGATATGATTCTCCAGGATATTCGGGCAGGATATGGAGTTTGCTTTATTGATCCACACGATACTATAGATATGATTCTTCCTCTAATCCCCCCGGAGCGCGCCGAGGACGTAATACTTTTTGACCCTTCAGACACAGAAAGGCCTATGGGATTTAATATGTTGGATGCTCAAACAGAAGAACAAAAAGACTTAATTGTGGCATCCATAATTGGTCTTATGTACAAACTTTACGATCCTAATAAAACAGGGATCATTGGTCCGCGTTTTGAACATGCAATAAGAAATGCAATGCTTACAGTAATGTGTGAACCAGGTAATACATTTGTTGAAGTGGTACGTATTTTAACGGACGCATCATTCGTTCAGGAATTATTACCAAAAGTCCAGGACCCAATTGTTAGGCGATACTGGACGGATCAAATCGCTCAAACATCAGACTTTCATAAATCAGAAGTCCTTGACTATATAGTCTCAAAGTTTGGACGGTTCGTAACAAATAGGATGATGAGAAATATTATTGGACAGAGCGAGTCGGCATTTTCTTTCCGGGACGTAATGGATCAGGGTAAAATTCTTTTAATTTCTCTGGCAAAAGGTAAAATTGGCGAAGATAATTCAAGTTTCTTAGGCCTTATTCTGGTCCCAAAAATCTTGACAGCGGCAATGTCAAGACAAGATGTTCCACAAGACCAACGCCGGGATTTTTATCTTTATGTTGACGAATTCCAAAATTTTGCAACACCAGACTTTGGGCAGATTCTTTCTGAGGCAAGAAAATATAGACTGAATTTAACAGTCGCAAACCAATTCATTGGACAGATTGAGGAAGATGTAAAAAACGCAATCTTTGGAAATGCGGGGACAATTATATCTTTCCGGGTAGGAGTTTCCGATGCCAACTATTTACAACACGAGTTTCAACCAGTCTTTAATGAGGCGGACCTTATTAATGTTGAAAGATTTCATGCCTATGCAAAAACACTAATAAACAGTGAGCCCACACCTCCATTCTCCCTGGATCTTACTCGCGATTTGACTGCTGAAAAAAAACTTGAAAATCCAAGGATTGCTGAACTTGTAAAAGAGTTATCTCGTTTAAAATATGGTAGGCCAAGAAACTTGGTTGAAGCAGAAATTGCAAAGCGTTCGCGACTTTTTGAAGTTTTAGGCGACCTTAAAACACCCATAGACAATGGCCTGGAAGGAAAACT
>CAYHUY010000002.1:0-60183 GCA_964360265.1 uncultured Gammaproteobacteria bacterium
TCGAACCTGAATAGACAGATCCAAAGTCTGTCGTCCTACCATTAGACGATCTCCCAGATCAACCCCCAGCGATGGCGGGCGGGCGAACCGGCAATAGATATCTAATTATATCCGAAGCGTAAGTTTGCTTCAAGAAGATCCCCTAAAACATGGGGGGCTTTGTGGAGAATATCTTTATCAAAGAATCGTGAGCGGGCGAAGGGAATCGAACCCTCCACATCTTCCTTGGCAAGGAAGCATTCTACCAATGAACTACGCCCGCACTTAAACAACGTCGAATTTGTGCCTAGAGCAGGAATCGAACCCGCATAACATGTTCTTCAGACATGCGCCTTGACCACGTTGGCAATCTAGGCGGAAAAGGTATTATACCAAATGTGGATCCCAGAGGACTCGAACCTCTGACATCTTCGGTGTAAACGAAGCGCCTCGCCTGCCTGGACTATGTGGACCCTGCAAGACTTGAACTTGCGACCTTCTCGGTGTAAACGAGACGCTCTAGCCAACTGAGCTAAGGGTCCAGGCATTGTCGGGCAGGTCTACCAACTGAGCTAGGGATCCATGGTGCCGAGGACAGGACTTGAACCTGCACGTCTTTTTTAAGGACACAAGAACCTCAATCTTGCGTGTATACCAATTTCACCACCTCGGCCTCTATTTGCTAATTATGCCTTCGGTGTTAAGCCGTAGCTCACACCTCGGCGTGCTTTGATTTTACAAAAAACGAACCAATAAGACAAGGATCTCTGCTATAATTATTTTTATGGAGATTGGATTTATTATTTTAACAATCCTCGGTCTAACATTATTCGAAATAATTACTTCGATAGATAACGCTGTTATTAACGCTGAGGTCCTATCCACCATGGGAAAGCGCGCAAGGAAATTCTTCCTTTTCTGGGGAATACTCTTTGCAGTATTTATTGTCAGAGGACTACTTCCATTGCTTATAGTTTTCCTTTCAAATCCGTCCTTGGGACTTATGGGCGCGCTCACCGCAACCTTCTCAGGAGATCCTGCAGTTCATGCGGCAATTGAGGCATCTTCTCCAATTCTTCTTATTGGTGGTGGGGTGTTTTTGGTGTTTTTGTTTTTTAACTGGCTTTTTCTTGAACCTAAGAATTATGGACTACGTGGTGAACATTTTTTTGAGCGCCAGGGAGCTTGGTTCTTTGCAATTGTTTCAATCTTGCTTTCGGTAATCGTCTGGTTCGCATTAGGAAAAAGTCCCATGATGGCGTTTGGGGCGGTTATTGGCTCAACGGCATTTTTTATAATTCACGGATTCAGGCAATATGCCGAACAACAAGAAAAAAGACTACTAATAGGAGGGATGTCCGATGTCTCAAAAGTTGCGTATCTTGAGGTCTTAGATACGACATTCTCAATAGACGGAGTAGTTGGAGCTTTTGCTTTCACTCTTTCAGTACCGATTATATTAATAGGAAACGGCATTGGAGCTATAGTTCTGCGACAGCTAACGGTTTCAAACATAGAGAGAATTAAGAAGTATAAATATTTAAAGAATGGGGCAATGTATTCTATCTTGTTCTTAGGAACAATAATGATTCTTGATAGTTTTGGTTATCACATTCCGCCATACGTTTCACCCATAATTACGTTTGGAACAGTAGCTTACTTCTTTCAAAAATCACGAATTGAGATGCGCGATATTGAAGCCGCCCTCACGCCAAAAATATCTTCTTAGCCGCTGCAAAAGGAAAAATCATATATATCGGCTTACCTGGTAGTCTTTTCCTAAAACCTGCTTTTGCGTTTTCATATGGAAAATTTATCCACGGATCCATCCATTTATTGTTCGCACGAACTAAATAGTGCCCTGTGGGATATTTATTCGATCGTTTTATAAAAACAATTGTATTTTGATTGTATATAATTTTCCTATACCGAATTTTAACATATTTGTACTCGTATATCTGACCTTTAAACTTCAGGGCATTGACTATTTCCTTACAGAGGAAACCCACTTTCTTAGCTTTGCTTTTACCATCTTCGAACAACTTTAAAGAGTCTTCATAACTGATATCCGTAACAAATGCCACGCACGCAATTCCGCATCCAAACGGATCCTCTTGCCTAATTGGCTCCATTTAAACATTGTAGAATTTATATAATTATTAACAAGTAGCGGTATTAAAAGAACGGGTTGGAAGCTAGATAACCCTCCGGGTTGCTTAGGTTGGAACCTCTTCTTTTTTGTTTATATTTGTAGTAAGATGGTCTAGTGACTACTAACAGAAAAGTGGTATTTAATAATGGGTATATTTACCATATATTCAATCGTGGGATTGACAGAAGGAATGTATTTACCGAATTTCGTGAATATTCAAGAGCCTTAGATCTAATAAAGTACTATAGATATCAAGATACTCCAGTAAGCTATTCGAAGTTGCTACAGCAACCTAGAGAAATGAGGAGTGATGTATTAAGGGAACTTGCGAGAAACGAAACGCACGTTAACATACTCACATACTGTCTTATGCCTAATCATTTCCACTTAATGCTTCAGCAGAATGCAGATAAAGGCGTACCAACTTTTGTTTCCAATTTTACCAACGCATACACCAAATATTTTAATACCAAACACGAAAGGAATGGTCCAATGTTCGAAGGTGTATTCAAAGCTGTTTTTGTGGAAAGCGACGAACAATTAATTCATTTGTCACGCTATATCCACCTCAACCCCGTAGTGGCTAGTATCATAAATGAGACCGATATAGAGCGGTATAAATGGTCATCTTTCTCTAATTATGTCTCGCCCGTAGTAAACGATGAAAGGATCGTGGATAGCGATTTAGTGCTAAGTGTTGTAGGTTCAAAACAGACATATCGCAAGTTTGTTATGGACCATGTAGATTATGCTAAGAAATTACATATGATTAAGCATCTTACTTTTGAATAAAGAAAGGGTTGGAAGCTAGATAACCCTCCGGGTTGCTTAGGTTCACTTCCACGTAAGATTACATGGAACTCTGACTGCTGAAAATTCTAGAAATAGGCGAAGAATAAAACGTGTTTATGCTTTCACTGCCTATCAAGGCTTATTTTAAAAAAAATTTTCGGAAAAACCAAGAGGAAAAATCCAAAAGAACCAAAGAGTTACTCAGCAGCTTTAACTGCCAATTTTCGAGGAAGCACTACCATGCGAGCGGCAAAAACACCGTCACCGCCGACGTCACGACCCCAGCCATGGACATGGAGCCCGCGGGAAGGGCCACGACGACCAACAACAACAACGCCGCCGGAAACTGTTTCGTCATCTGTACGAACCCAAAAATCCGGGTAAAGTGGTTTTCCTGTTTTATCCTGATAGTCAATGTCTGCCTGCGAAGCGGTTGAAGCATTCGGCATAGGCATACTTACCAAATCTCTTACCTCTTCTGGGAGCTTTCCTTTAAGTTTTACTTCATCATCCTGCGTCATTCTTATTTGAGTGTCGGTTGACTTATTGTTACTATTTTTAATTCTTACGTTTTTGGGATCAATTGCAACTTCCATCTCAGTAGGAACTATAGAGCGCATATTTTCAGAAGAATTAACAAAGGCAAAACGGTTTCTGGTTGCCTCGTCTGTTGCGAGTTCACCCATTGATACGGGTTTAATCGTAACAACGTGTGTAAAGCCTTCTTTTGCTAAGGACTCACGAGTTTTATTGTAGGCTTCTTCGCTTACACTTGGAATTTCAAGGGCTACGTGTTGTAATGGGCGAGAAGGTGTAATATCGGCAGATTGAGGTTGTACAGATGCAGAAACGGCAAAAGTTTCCGGTACACCAAGTTGTCTTGCAATTTTTTCTCGGGCGCCAAAGGACTTAGCATCAGCACTAAGTGTGTCTGCAATATCAGAATAGCCCTTTTGTCTGAATTGTCTAGCTAATTGATCTGCCTGTTGGCGTAATTTACCAAGTTCTGCTGACATAATCAGAGCATTTTATACTACTATAGGTGTACTGTCAAGTTGAAACCTAACTACTCAGTTTGAGCAAAGAGTGTCTTATTTTGCCCAATGCTTTCTTCTCAATAATTGAAACGTATGAAGCAGAACTAAGCCCCAATTCTCTGCTTGTTTCTTCTAGTGTGCCGGAGAGAGGATTCGAACCTCCACGCCCTTGCGGACACAGCGTTCTGAACACTGCATGTCTACCATTTCATCACTCCGGCGTTGATATATTTTACTTCGAACGAATCGAGTTGACAAGCCATGGTAAATGTGCCATTATGAAAATATAAATGAAGCGGCTCTTCCTGCTCGGAGTCTATTTCACAATGACTCCATTGTTTGTATTTACCCTGATTTTTTATCAGTTGTTCCTTTCTTCTCAAAACAGCCAGGCAGTGACAAAGGACATTACCAATGACCAATTAAAAGCTGAATACGCCGCTGTCCCGGACAGGATCCAGGAGACGGCGCATGTTTTATCGGCAAATGAAGCAAGAATTGAAGTTTTACGTGAGTTTTTTGCCAGGTATAATTCTCCACTTGAGGATTTTGCGGAAAATATTGTGGAGAGCGCTGACAAATATGGTATTGACTATAGACTTCTTCCGGCAATTGCAATGCAGGAGAGTACTTTATGCCTTAAATCACCAAAAGATACCAATAATTGTTGGGGGTTTGGGATATACGGCACAAAAAAAACCAGTTTTGATAGTCTTGCGCAGGGAATTGAGGTTGTAAGCAAAACGTTATCTGAAAAGTATCACGCTCAAGGACTGGTTGAACCGCATGAGATAATGACAAAATACACGCCCTCAAACACAGGGGCATGGGCAGAAAACGTTTCCTACGTAATGAGTAGAATCTCGGCCTCCCTCTAAGTTAGCAACTAGAAACTAGCCACTAGCAACTAGTTTTTTGCCCAACCAGAGGCTAGATGCTAGGAGCTAATGGCTAACTTAGCCTGCAGTAGGGACTTGACATAACCTATAGTTTTTGTTATAATGCTTTTTAGATCCTAAGGTAGCCCAAAACTACTTTAGGATTTTTTATTGGGGAAATGGTACCCACCGCTGTCTTCGGGTTTCGCCCTTGCAGCCGGTCTCCTTCGCTCGGCGCTCAGTCCGACCCCGGTTTTATTAACCCTCAAGTTCCGCCAAAACGGAATTTGAATAATTAGTAAAACTTATGAAAAAAATTATTACAATTATAGTTCTTCTATTTGTTGCGGTTTTCCTTCCGCAAGATGTTTATGCGCAGGAAGTTTATTCCGAGCCATCTGCCGCGCTTGTAAATCAAATCCTAATTGAAAAGGATTATACGCTTGATACTAGAGCAAAAGCTGTTCAGAATGTATTCAAGAAGTATAATTCTCCCCTTTCCGATCAAGTACATTTTTACGTTAAGTATGCTGACGAATTTGGCCTTGACTGGAGGCTTTTACCCGCTATTTCAGGTCTTGAATCGACTTTTGGAAAATTTTTAATGCCGGGATCATATAACGCCTATGGCTGGGGCGGGGGACACATATATTTTGAATCATGGGAGGATGGAATTAAAGTAATCAACAAGGCACTTCGCGAAAACTATATTGATCGCGGCGCAACAGATGTCTGGTCAATCGGCCCAATATACGCGCAGTCCCCAACGTGGTCAATACGCGTAAACGCATTTATGCAGGAGATAAATGAAGAGTATCTAAAACTCTCTATATTCCCCGCGCTATCAACCATTTAACAATTTTGTGATATAATCCCCTACTTAAAGTATGGTAGAAGCAAAAGACCGCCCGAGACCAATTGAATCGATTCCCCCAGAGTGTATTCCGTACTATCTTCTTACGCCACGCGAGCGCCAAGTTGTACAATACACGGCAGACGGGTTATCGAATCCTGAAACGGCAGATGCAATGGGGATTTCAATAAATACAGTCCCAAAGTACAAACGCAAAATAAGCCACATTGGAACTCTAGATAGAGGAGTGTCTTGGTATGAAGAAAATATTTCTCGACAAGTATTATTAGCGCTAATACAGGACGGGATAAGAGATGGATACATACGTCATAACCTTGGAGAAACAAAAATTAGGCCGCTCTCCCCAAGAGAGGATGAAGTGCTGAATGAGGTCTCGCAAGGCTTAACCTATGAAGAGATTGCTAAAAGCAAATGGGTTCCTATTGGTACTGTAGCTGCTCATATGGGACACATTAGCGTAAAACTTGAAACAAGAACTCTTTATCACTCAGTCGCCAGGAGAACATATCTCATGCTACACGGACGGTGGGAAGTAGAAGATAATCGTGGACGCCAGGTTTCAAATTCTTAAACTAACCTCTGTGCGGACGAAGGGATTTGAACCCCCACACCATTGCTGGCACAAGGTCCTAAACCTTGCGTGTCTACCATTCCACCACGTCCGCGTTAGCCTTAATTATACTAGAAACTAAATTCAAAATCATATATAATATATAACCTTATGGGCAAAAAGAGTTCGACAAAAACCCAAACCTCCCCAATCTTCCAAAGATATTCTATTGACAAGAAACCGGATGGAACTATTACAATTAAGGTTATTGTTCCGGCCCAAAACGTTAATAAAGTGCGCGAGGAGACAATAAATAGGCTTGTCAAAAACATTGAAATTCGGGGATTCAGAAAAGGGGCGGCTCCAAGGAATCTTGCCGAACAAAAATTGAACCAAGAGTCTGTTCGTGAAGAAATTCTCAAGAAGATATTGACTGATGAATACATCGCCGCGATAAAAAATTCGAATATAAATCCAATTGTAAATCCTAAAATTCACGTTGAGCAGTTTGCTGACGGTACAAATCTTGAATTTACGGCACAAACCTGCGAGATACCCACAGTTGAACTCAATAACTATAAAGACGAAGTCAAAAAGATAAAACCAGCCTCGCCGAGTCTAGGCGGGCCAGCGCCAAAAATTATTGTACCAGGCAAAGTGGAAACAGCCGCCTCCGCGCAAGGCTCCGGCGAGCCAAGGGAAGGCGAATCTAACAAAAAGCTCGACGAAATACTCTCGGCGATATTGAATGTCGCACAAATACAAATTCCTAAAATACTGGTCGAACAAGAAACAAATAGACTGCTATCCCAACTCCTTGATGAAATAAAAAGATTAGGCATAAGCCTGGACCAATATTTGGCTTCCAGAAGCAAAAATGATGAACAGCTGAAAGCAGAATACAATGAGCGTGCGGAAAAAGACTTGAAGCTTGAGTTTTTGCTCAGAAAAATTGCGGATGAGGAGAAAATTACAGTAGAGTCAAAAGATATAGATCAAGCGCTTAGAGCAATAAAGGACGAAAAGCAAAAACAGGATGTGACTCAAAATCCATACTTAGTCGCCGCCATCATTCGCCAACAAAAAACCCTCGAATATTTATCGCAACTATAAATATTTGTGGTATAATGCAGATATGAAGCCCAAAACCAACAAACAACAGATATTTGAAGAATCGGTTGAATCAAAACCAAGAGGTCAAGTGGTTGAGCCTACAAATATTGCCGACGAGGCAAAATTTGCAATTAGAGACGCGTGGGATCAAGCGCTTTCTGGAACAATAGGAACTGTATCAGAGCAATTACTGGGCACCTCAACACAGAGCGAAAAGCAGTTATTTGAAGGTCAGGAATTGGTTATTGGTACCAAAAAAAGTAAGGAGAAAATTCAGGCTACGAGCGAACATATGGAATATGTAAGACGTGACGTACAAAACGTTGAAAGAACTTCAAACTCCGAGGCGAGAACAGAACTTGAGGTTAGACGAGGAGTAGAGCAAATACAGAAGGAGATTAAAAGGCTCATAAATACATCAAAGATTGTTGAGCGGACTGTTAAAGATGCTGCCATTGAAAAAGCGCCTGTTAAACCCGGGAAATACCATCTTTCATTTTTTGAATTTGTTTTAGGAGTAATTCGAGACGCCACTCGCAAACTTGAGGATACTGTACATTTTGGCGCTGTATATACGGGTAAAAAACAACAGTCCAAATACTGGAATGCTTACAAAAAACACGGCACAACCTTTGGTCTTTCTGGCGAGCGCACCACGGCCACACAGACAGGCTAAACCCACCTAGGAGCGCTCCGAGCAATTTACATTCAAGCTCTCATTTGTTAAAATTCTAGAGTTCTAGCGGATTCGTAGCTCAGTTGGTTAGAGCGTTACATTGACATTGTAAAGGCCACAGGTTCGAATCCTGTCGAGTCCACAGTCCAGGCAGGCGGGGCGTTGCATTGACATTGCAAAGGTCACAGGTTCGAATCCTGTCGGATCCACCAGCGCAACGAAAATGAATAACTATCGAGGAGTTATCATCGAAGAATCTCTTGAGAATAAAGAAGTTCTCAAAAAACTTAAGATCATCTCAACAAAAATTGAGAAGGTTACGGAAAAACATATGACTCCATGGCTTACGCAATGGACATTGCACACCGTACAAATTCCAGAAAATAAAGCAAAAGAAATTGCGCAAGAGATTAGCAAGTCATTAGACCAAAATCATATGGGTTCGTGGTACACGGATTTTAAGAATAAAATCCACCATTATATTATTTTCCGCGATAAAATTTTCTATATAGACCGGACAAGTAAAGAACAGTATAACGAAGCGAAACGCTATGGCATTTCACTTGGCATACCTGAATATCAACTAATATCTCCAGATACTCAAAATTATTCGGACGAAGCATGAAGCTTAAAAAGCCTAAAACCTTTTTTCTCTATCCTAAATTCCCATTTCACTTTGACGGAACTTTTTATAAACCCTCACATTTCCCTAATAAATTAAAATTAGATGATTGGAAGCCGGGTAAATATTGGCAAAGCTTACGATTGGGTAAAAAACTCTATGGATTAAAAATAGAAAATGCTGGACCCGTTACTAAACCTGAGCTTAAAGTTTCAGTTTTTTCAAATAAGAACCTTATGGAAGAGGAGATCGAAAAAATTAAAAAAGAAATCATTTGGCGTTTTGAGCTAGATGTAGACATGAAAGAATTTAATGAATTAGGAAAGAAAGACAGGAGATTTTATCCAGTTTTCAAAAAATGGATGGGGATGAGAAATGTCAGTCAATACACTCTTTACGAACTTTTAATCATAGCTATTCTTCTTCAAAACGCCACCGTACGAAGGAGCCAGCAAATGCTAGATGCGCTCATTGGAAAATTTGGCACAAAAGTTGAATTTGACAAAAAGGAACTTTGGGCTATTTGGCTTCCCGAAGATTTGGAAAAAGTATCGGAACAAGTGTTGCGAGATTTGAAAATTGGCTATCGCGCAAAGTTTATAAAACGCCTCTCCCAAGATTTTGCCAAAGGAATAATTGACGAAATGAGTGTGCGCAATAAAAATAAAGACTTGGCAAATAAAGAATTACTTAAGCTGTATGGGGTTGGACCAGAAACTGCTAGAATTCTTTTGTTTGAGGTATATCACCACTACGATGTTTTTGATCATATCTCCCCATGGCAGCAAAAAATCTACTCCCGGTTATTCTACGGAAAAGAGTTAGTCCCCGCAAATAAAATTCGCGATGATATCCAAAAACGATATGAGAAATATTCAATGCTTGCAGTTCATTACATTTGGGAGGATGTTTTTTGGAGGCGGAAAAACGAAAAGATAGAGTGGCTTGAAAAAGAAATACGGCTTTAGATTCAAAAAAGAATTTCTCAGATGTATTGAACCTGCAGGGACTCCATTGCTCCTAGGTGTAGCTACAATTCCACCTCCCAGGTGGATTAGGTAGTCCACACTAGTCATTAAAGCCGGGGAAATTCATTATTGTGTTGAAGTAATCATCCATAGTTCTTTCCCTCCTTATTTTTAAAACCGATCCGTCGGGTCTTAACAAAAGCTCTTTTGCTCCCAGTTGTCCATTGTATTCATTCGCCATGGCGATTCCATGAGCCCCGGCATCGTGAATAACAACAACGTCGTCTGGGTGAACCTCGGGTACTTCTCTCTGTTTTGCCCACTTGTCATTATTCTCACAAAGCGATCCTGTTATATCAACTTTCATAACTCTTGTTCCTCCTTCTTTTCCTAAGACCGTTGCGTGATGATATGCTGTTTCGTATATCGCAACTCTTGGCATATTTGTAGTGCTTCCATCAAGACCTACATAGTTTCTGTATTTTTCTGTAACATGTCTTACTCTTGCTACATAATATCCGTAGGGGCCGGTTACAAACCTCCCACATTCCATTGTAATTTGAAGAGGATCAAGACCCTTTGCTGATATCATCTGCTGATAATCTCTTTGAACTTGCTTGGCAACCGCTTTTATATTCACGGGCCTATGCTCACCGGGTTTGTATGCTATTCCTACACCGCCTCCAAGGTTAATAAAAGATATTCGTACGCCAAGTTGTTGATCAAGCTCTGCAACCAAACCAAATAGCATTCGCGCGGTTTCGGCAAAATACTCCGGATCTCTTTCGTTTGAGGCAACCATGGTATGAAGCCCAAACCGCGTGACTCCTTTTTGCTTAGCTTGTCTATAGGCGTCAAACAATTGATCCTTTCTCAAGCCGTATTTTGCTTCCTGAGGATCACCAATTATCTCATTCCCTATTCTTAATGGTCCAGGATTGTATCTAAAAGCCAATGTCGAAGGAAGACCAACGTGCTCTTCTAAAAATAGCAAGTGGGTCATGTCGTCAAGATTAATGATCCCTCCAAGCTTCTTTGCTAAAGCAAATTGGTCTGCTGGCGTATTATTAGAGGTAAACATGATCTTATCGCCTGAAAGTCCGACACGTCTCGCCATTTCAAGCTCTACCATCGAAGAACAATCCGCCCCAAACCCTTCCTCCGTTAAAATTCTTAAGATGTGGGGGTTAGGTAATGCTTTTACAGCAAAGAAGTTTGTGAAACCAGGCGTCCAGGAGAAGGCATCTTTAAATCCTCTTGCATTCTCCCGAATTCCTTTTTCGTCATAAATAAAAAATGGAGTGGGGTGTTCTTGGGTAATTTGTTCTATTTGCTCGCGAGTAAAAGGTAGCGAGGTTTCTTTTTCTACCTCGTCGGGTGTAGCAGGCCTACCATTGTAAGCTTCAATATATGACACAATGGCGCGATTATACCCGTTGCTTTAGTATTTTGCAATTGCCTCTTGACGTTCGCTATTTGATTAATTATACTTCACGTCAATTCCTGTCCGTCAAGATATGGCGCGCGAAATACCCGGCCCTCAGCTACAAGAACCGCCCTCAATGCTCCCTGAGGGAGGAGTAAATTTATTTCAAGGCATTAAAGAAGCAAGCGCAAGAGCAGAAGCCATAGGCATTGAGTTGGTTAAACTCTCAATAGGACAACCTGAAGGATATCCTCTCGAAACAGCGATGGAGAAAGCAGCGGAAGCGATAAAAAGTAGAAATCAAAGCATGCATGAATATCAAGATAACGGCACGCCCGGAGTCCCTGGTTTCTGCGAGGGTTTCGTTAGGGCTCACGTAAAAACAGATCTTGACACCAAAAACATCGCTTACCTTCCTACTCCGGGAACAAAACCAATGCTTGGTTTATTTTCTCTTGCCTGTGGAGGCGCGGACAAGAAGATCAATATAGCTATGATGACTAATCCCGGATACCCGACTCCAAAAGACTGGGCAGGAGGATACCTAAAGCACAATGTTTTTGAGCTACCTTTAAATCCTGAAAACAAGTTCAGATTCTCTGCGAAAGACATTCCTGACGGGATTAATTTGCTAATGATTAATTATCCTCATAACCCAAGCGGGCAGGTCGCAACTAAAGAACAACTTGAAGAACTTTGCCAGTATTGCCAGACCAAAGGAATAAGGCTTGTCAACGATGCGGCTTATATTGCCTTGAGTCATACCGATGAAGGTTCCTCTCTTACGGATGTGGCCGTAAAATACCCGGGGCTTTCATGGATAGAGCTTTTCTCTTCCTCAAAGACTTTGGGGAACGCTACAGGATGGAGAATAGGAGCAGCAGTAGGATCCCCAATATTTATTAAGGATCTGGCTACTATCAAAGGCAATACCGACAGTGGTTTTGCCGCACCTCTTGCAGCAGGGGTTCTTTTTGCAGTCGAAAATGATAAAGAAGGAATTGAAGCTAATCGAAAGAAGTACGGAACAAGAATTAATATTCTTATGGACATACTTACCGGCAACGGGATGGAATTAGCAGTAATACCCCAAGCGGGATTTTTCACATTATGGAAAGCGCCAGGGCTCGCTTTCGGAGAAAAGATGCAAGACGCGGCGGATTTTAATAACAGAATGATTAACCAAACAGGCATAGTCGGTGTGCCATTTCACCCATATATTAGGTACGCTGTTTGTGTAGATGTTGAATCTGCCGCTGATAAAATACAAGCTGCATTTAAAAAAGCCGCTGTTTCCTACTAATTCATCGTTCATTCTCTTTAATTTTGCTATACTGGATTTGTGAATCGAGTAGACAGAAATCCCGAGGTGTCAATAGAAATCCACCTCCGAGAGGGAATAGCTTGGACACCTAGAGATGCATCATCTTTGCTTTCAGAGTGTTGCAGTAAATCCTGGTCTGTGAGATACTTTTCTTACGTCCTATGCTCAAGAAAAATCAGATTAATTTCAAAAACATTTTTGCTACAAATGTTCTCGGTGGCATGGCATGGGGATTAGGTGCAACAGTTGGACTTGCTGTTATTTTTGCTATCTTAGGTTTTATGCTTAACAGGTTGAACTTAGTACCGATTGTTGGATCTTTTATCTCTGACATTTTAGGCCCCATTTTACAAAATAATCCACAACTGATAAAATAGCCTCGATGGATAATAAAAACCTAAAAGACCATAGGCAAATTGGACAAGAACTTGACCTTTTTTCAGTTCATAATATAGCGCCTGGGGCAATTTTCTGGCACCACAAAGGCTGGATTATTTATAAAACCTTAGTCGAATTCATTCAGTCGGAAATCGAAAAAGAGGGATATCGGGAGATCTCAACTCCGGTGATGGTCAAAAGTCAATTATTCAAAGACTCGGGACATTGGGAACATTTTGGCGAACACAACATGTTTAACTTAATAATTGACGAGGAGAGTTACTCTTTGAAGCCAATGAATTGCCCAGAGGCTTGCCTTATTTACTCGACGAAAACCAGAAGTTATCAAGATTTACCTATAAGATATGCAGAATTCGGAATATTGCATAGGAGAGAATTATCCGGTGTGTTAGGGGGTTTATTAAGGGTTCGACAATTTACTATTGATGATGCGCATCATTTTATCAGGCCTGATCAAATTCAGCAGGAGATCATAGATTTACTTTCACTAACTTCCGATTTTTACAAAAAATTAGGATTTGAACCGCATTTTTATTTAGCAACAAAACCCGAAAAGGCAATGGGAGACATAAAGCTTTGGGAAGAGGCTGAACGCGATCTTGAAAAAGCATTAAAAGCCGCAAAAGTGAACTACGACATTAAAGAAAAAGACGGGGCATTTTATGGACCAAAGATTGACATTCACATCAAAGACTCACAAGACCGTGATTGGCAGCTTGCTACTATTCAACTCGACTTTCAGATTCCAGATCGCATGGGGCTTGAATATATTGACCGTGACGGTAAACCTAAAAGACCCGTTATAGTACATAGGGCGATATTGGGGTCACTAGAACGTTTTATTGGAATTCTGATTGAACATTATCAGGGAGCATTTCCTTTATGGCTTGCTCCAATTCAAGTTGCGGTTTTACCAATTTCTGAGAAAGTAGAAGAGTATGCCCGGGGGGTATTCGAACAACTTAGAAATGAGGGTATACGTGTTGAATTAGATTCTTCTGATAAACCAATAGGCGCAAAAATACGTGAGGCTACTTTACAAAAGATACCCTTCCTGTGTATAATAGGCGAGAAAGAGAGAGATAAGTCTTCTGAGAGTGGAGACTTTTTTGTGTCAGTACGAACTCGAGAAGGAAAGGATATGGGAGAGCAAAAACTCAATGCTTTCATCGAGAGTTTAAAAAAGGACATTGAGAAGGCAAAATAAATTTAAAAAAAGAGTATTTTACAGAATAAACAGAGAGATTCGCGTAGCTACTGTTCGGCTCTTAGATGACAATGGTAAGCAAATCGGGGTAGTGCCTCTTCATGAAGCATTTAAGCTCTCGGAGGAAAAACATTTGGATCTTGTTGAGGTTGCGCCAAAAGCTGTACCTCCTGTAGTCAAACTAATTGACTATAATAAGTTTCTATATCAACTTAAGAAAAAAAAACAGGAGGAAAAAAAGCATTCGACAAGTTCTGAAACAAAACAGGTACAATTTGGGCCATTCATAGATGACCATGACTTAAATATAAAAATTGCAAGGGCAAGAGAATTTATAACGGATGGCAATAAGGTAAGATTTGTAGTGAAGTTTAGGGGAAGAGAAATGACAAAGCAGGATTTGGGAAGATCTGTTTTAACAAGAACAGTTGAGAGGATGAGCGATCTCGCCAAGATAGATAAGGAAATGCATATGGAAGGAAGACAACTTGTTATGGTAATGTCAAAAGTATCAAGACATGAAGTCGTAGCAGAAGCGGCACAAAGTTAAATATTATGACAAAACTAAAGAGGAGAAAATCAGCTGTCAAACGTTTTAAGATTACCGCAACCGGCAAGGTTTTAAGCGGTCATCAAATGAGGAGACATTTGCGGCGTAAGAAGTCCGCAAGTAATCTTAGAAGGAAAGCCATTCCTAACGTTTTGAGCGGGAAGTTTGCGAAAAAAATTAAACAAATGATGACAGCGTAGAATTTATGTTGAAGCGGTTTACAAAACGAATCAATTTGAACTTTAAACACTCAAAATCGGATCGAGCCGCAACTAATTCATACAGAAACTATCATCAAAAAATTAAAAAAATTTTTCAGAATGTAAATCCGTTCAGGAAACTTAAGAAACAATATGACAAGAGTTAAAAGAGGAGTAGAATCCCGAAGAAAACATAAAAAATTATTATCCTTTACCCGCGGCTATAGGGGAACCAAAAGCAAGCTGGTAAAGGTTGCTCGTGAAGCAGCGCTCCATGCGGGTGAATATGCATTCCATGGGCGAAAAAGGAAAAAAAGAGATTTCAGACAACTTTGGATTATAAGAATCTCAGAAGCCGCAAAACAGGAAGGCACTTCATACAATAAATTAATTTCCGATCTAAACAAAAAAAAGATCATGTTGAACAGGAAAATATTGAGCGATCTGGTTTTAAATGACCGAGAAACATTTAAAAAAATCGTTGGCGCGGTAAAGTAGATTATCTACTCATTGCATCAATTGCGACCCTGATTCATTCAGGGTTTTTTTGTATAATAAAGGTATGGAACAGAATTTACTGAAAATAAAAAATGATGCAAGCTCTCTTATCATTGCGGCAGAAGATGAACAGGAACTTAATCAGATTAAACTCGATTTCTTAGGTAAAAGCGGAAAACTCTCGCATCTTGTAAAAGGGATTAAGGATGTTCCTGAAGATAGGCGCCCCGAGATAGGAAAACTAGCAAACGAAATCTTGTCAAGCGTAGAAGAGCTACTTGACAGAAGATTCACTGAATTTTCCGGAAAGAAAAAGGAAATATTGAAAAAGATGGTCTTTGATGTCAGCCGGCCGGGTGTTAAGCCCGCGTTAGGGACTCTTCACCCTATGTCACAGGTTATCTATGACGTTGTTGAAGTTTTCAAAGGGCTTGGCTATCAGGCCGCTGACGGCCCTGAGATAGAAACAGATTACTATAACTTTGAGTCGCTTAACATACCCCGCGATCATCCCGCGCGAGATACGCAGCAAACATTTTACCTTGATACTCGAAAAAGCCGCGTTAGTCCAGGGGAAGTTATTTTGCGAACTCAAACTTCCTCTATGCAGGGTAGGGTCATGGAAAAAATAAAACCTCCAGTCCGTGTAATTGTCCCAGGGAAAAATTTTCGCTACGAACAAGTGGATGCATCTCATGGTTTTGAATTTTGGCAGGTTGAAGGATTTTTAGTAGATATAAACGTTCGGTTAACTGATCTTTTTGGAACTATCGATTACGTCCTTCGCAAGCTAATGGGAGAAAAAATAAAGATTAAGTTTGCGACAACTAATTTCCCTTTCGTTGAACCCGGAGTTGATACTTATATTGAATGCACAGTTTGTCATGGAAAAGGATGTTCTTTCTGTAAAAATTCGGGGTGGAGCGAAATTATGCCGGCAGGAATGATCCATCCCAATGTCTTAAAAGCCGTAGGATATGACTCGCAAAAAGTCTCGGGTTTTGCATTCGCAATAGGATTGTCTCGTTTAGTAACTCTCCGCTACCAAATGGACGACCTAAGACTTTTAACAAATCCAGACTTGCGAATTCTCGAACAATTCTAGCATGAAAAAACCTAGTAAAAAAATTAACAAAAAACGTCACATTGCTTCAGTCGCAGTGATTTTTGATAATAATGGACGCGTGCTTCTGGTAAGAAGACACGAACCGCGAGCGACTCACGCCCACCATAAATGGAGTTTCCCCGGAGGAGGGATAGCATTCGGAGAACATCCGCGAGATACGGTGGTACGAGAAATAAAAGAAGAGGTTGGTCTTGAAATAAAACTTCTATCGGATGAGCCTTTTATAATCTCGCACCTCTTTGAGTCTGAACAAATCCATGCCATACTTTTTGGTTATCCGTCTATTTACGTTGCTGGTAAAATAAACATATCTGGTGATCGCGAAACAGGAGATGCTGCCTGGCTCAACCTTTCAGAAATTGACTATTCACTCTGCCTTCCGCAGGTAAAAACTATGATAGAAATTGCAAAAACTTATATATGATTGCACCGCTTTCCTGGTTAAAAGAGTACGTTGACATAAGTACTAAATCGAAAGTGCTTGGAGAGCGATTGACTGAAATTGGGCTTGGATGTGAAAGAATCTACGAACAGAACGGTGAAACATTTCTTGAACTTGAGATAACCCCCAATAGACCCGATCTCCTATCGATAATAGGAGTCGCCCAAGAGATCGCGGCGATCGAATCAAAAAAAATCAGATACCCTGAATCTAAAATTAACATTGAAGACATTAAACCAAAAAAGATTTTGCCTCTTAAAATAACTACGGATTCGGCAATAAACCCAAGATTCACAGGAATTATAATAGATGGTGTAAAAGTTCACGAATCCCCTGCCTGGTTAAAAAAACGGCTTGAAAGTATTGGTCAACGGCCGATTAATAATATCGTAGACATCACTAACTATGTTATGTTTGAGCTTGGAAATCCTTTGCATGCTTTTGACTATGACAAAATAAAGGGAGGACAAATGCGCGTGCATAAAACGCGCGGAGGAGAAAAATTTAAAAGCGTTGACGGGATTACTTATAGCCTCCCGCCGAATGCTGTCGTAATCTCAGATGACGAGGGCGTAATTGATCTTTGCGGAATTAAGGGAGGAGAGAATAGTGGAACATTTGAGGGGTCAAAAACAATTTTTATAAGAGTCCCCGTTGAAGTCCCCCGTTTGATCAGAAGAGCATCGCAAGACTTGGGTCTTAGGTCTGAAGCATCCAGTATTTTTGAAAGGGGCGTGAATACCGGAGGGACAATTCGTTCGCTTGAGCGAGCCGTAGATCTAATTTTAGATATAGCCGGCGGAGAGATTGCAGGCGAATTTATTGATCTAAAAAAGGAAAAATTCGAACCCTGGAAGCTATCTATCCGAATCGAGCGATTGAATAAGATCCTTGGAATCGAAATCCCACAAGAAAAAGTTCTTTCTATTTTAGGGTCATTAAATCTAAATCCTCATGTTAAACATCACCTCGAAGGTGGCCGAAGGACTCCTTCGAGGTGGACACAGGGAGTAATCGAATGCACAATCCCAACATATAGAAATGACCTTAGGATTGAAGAAGACCTAATTGAGGAGGTTGCAAGACTCTATGGCTACAACAATTTTCCAAAAACTGTGCCTGCGGGCAGTATCCCCACAAAAACTATTCCCTTTTTTAAAGATTTTAGACTTGAGGAAAGGATCAAGTCTATATTAACCGCAGCAGACTTCTCTGAAATTTATTCCTACAGCCTGGTTTCTGAAAAAGCACTTTCAGATGTTGAGATAGATTCAGAGAAGGTCCTTCGTGTAGACAATCCAATAAGCCTTGAATTTGAATACCTAAGACCAACCTTAAAAATAGGATTGCTTGCGGCCGTCAAACAAAACGAGGGCAACTTTGAAAAAATCCAACTTTTTGAACTTGGGAAAGTATACCTGGGGACATCTCTTAATAATGCGCAGGAGGCTTATTTTCTTTCCGGAATCTCAAATGTCAAAAATTACTATGAAGTAAAAGGCGTTCTTGAGAGAATGTTCGAAGAAACTGGACTAGAGCAAGATGTTAGTAAAAATATCGAACTCACAGAAGTTGGAGTATTTTTCGAAATCAATCTAACGGAACTATTGGAAAAGTCGAATTTGAAAATATGGCACAAAAAATTCAAGCCGGTTCCAAAATATCCCCCGATTATTGAAGACTTGACTCTCGAAATAGATCCAAAAATTAAATATTCGAATATCGTTGATACTATCAAGTCACAAAGTAGGCTTGTAAATAAAGTGGAACTCCTCGGCGAATATCAAAGCAAGAAGACGTTTCGAATTGCCTATCTCTCCCGCGACCGAAACTTAACAAGCGAAGAGATTGAACCAATCCGCTTAAAAATCACCACCGCCCTCAAAAAGAAATTTAAGGCGGAGGCCGCATAATGGAAGAGAAGGTATACTTTTGGACTTCGGATAATCTAAAGCTTTGCGGAATTTTAACTTCTCCAATTATTCCGGTAAAAAAATGTGTCGTCCTTTGTCATGGGATAACCGTAAACAAAGAAGAAGACGGAATATTTACTGAACTTGCCCGAAAGCTTTCCGATGCCGGATTTGCTGTTTTCCGTTTTGATTTCAGGGGACATGGGGAGAGCGGAGGAAAATCAACTGACATGACAATTATAGGAGAAACAAAAGATATTGAAGCAGCATTCGAATTTTTGAAAAATAAAGGATTCGACCGGTTCGCAATTGTAGCAGTAAGTTTTGCAGGAGGAGCTGTACCTTTTTTTATAGGCAAAAGAATTAGTGCTGCAAAAGCTTTGGTCTTATGGAACGCTTTGATCGATTACGCATCCCACATTCATCCTATAACCGATTGGGGAATAAGCAATTGGGGAAAACCCGCCTTTGATCGTGCAAAGAAATTCGGATTTACAGAAATCGGAAGAAGGAAGTTTAAAGTCGGATTGAAACTTATGGAAGAAGTGTATACGCTTAAGCCCTGGAAAAAATTACTAAATATCTCCATGCCCATTCTATTTATACATGGAGGCAAAGACACCTTTGTACCTTATCAAGATTCGGTCAAATATTCAAAAATGGTAAAAAACGGAAGTCTTGTTATCATAAAAGGAGCAGAACACGGATTCCATGGTAAAAAAGAAGACGCCGAGGCAGCAGACAAAGCAACTATCAATTTTCTCCTAGAAACTTTCAGATAACCCAGAGTACACGCGGATTTCACTCAGAAGGCGGAATAGGTTATATACACAAACTCTATTTCAATCTAACATTCGTACGAATGTTAGATAATATGATACAATAAATCCATACCAAATATGTTGAAGAAAAGGGCGGTGGAACAGATTGTTAGGAGTTTTGCAAATCATAGAAGAATTCAAATTTTAGACCTTCTCGAAATTACTTCTGAACTTTCCGTAGGTGAAATTGCTGATCGACTAAAAATCGATATAAGACTTGCAAGTATCCATATTAAAAAACTTCTAATAGCTGGTTTAATTATGAAGAGAAGCGATGGGAAAAAGATTCGCCATAAATTAACCAAGAGAGGACTCTTCGTTCTAACATTCATACGAACGTTGGATTGATCAAATTGATTTACCTACTTAAGGAATGGTTGGAAGAATTCCTGTCGGTGAGGGAGTAGGACTTGTATCTTCCGGTGCGGGAGTTGGTTCGTCGTATTTGTGGTCTGAAACCTCCGTTGGGGGGCGATAGAGATCATCACCCGGGTGCGCCTGGTTAAGCCACTCGTTTATCGCATCCTGCCAGCGATTTTTTCCATCTTGCGAAACAAGGTCAGATTCTTCAAACACCACATATTCTTTCACATCATAATCTCCACGTTTTACTTCTTCCTCATTTGCCAATTTGCCAGATTGATGTTTCGATAACTTAACTTTTTTATAAATGACTGCGTTTGTTGTTGGCTCTGTGCCTTTCATGAAGTATTCACTTCTTGTGGGTTGTCCATCTCGCGGCAAACCGCCCGAGAACGAATCAATCTCTTTTGCAACAACTCCATCCGGCTTTACGAATTGTTCATCTTTTTTACCTTTTAATACAAACTGCATAATCTGTCTCCAGATAGGTGTTGCGCCTGTCGCTCCTGAGGCAATTTTTGGATTCATTGGAGTATTATCATTATTGCCAACCCAGGAAGCGACAACAAAAGAAGGAGTATAACCAACTGCCCAATTATCGCGCTTTGAATCTGTAGTGCCTGTTTTGACAGCAACAGTTCTTCCGGCAATATTAAGAAAAGAGTTAGTTCCAAAAACCTCTTTTCTTGCATTATTGTCAAGAAGTATATGTGAAATTAAAAAAGCTACTTCGGGAGATAAAACTCTAGCCCCCTTGGAATCTTTATGCTTAAATATTGTTTTTCCTTTTCTATCTTTGACTTCAACAATTGAAAAGACATCTTTTTTTATTCCGTGATTTGCAAAAGCTGAATAGGCCGTAGCCATCTCAAGAAGTGTTGCTTCGCGTCCCCCCAAAACAAGAGAGAGCCCTACATTTGCCAAGTTCTCATTAGTTGGTTTCCAATTCTCAATCCCCATCTCATAAGCCTTTTGCATAACCGGCTTAATTCCAACCGTTGCAAGCATCTTAACAGCAGGAACATTTATAGAATTTCCAAGGGTAAAACGTATCTGCATAGGCCCCCGATATTTGCCGTCATAGTTTTCAGGCTTGTAATCAGGTTGTCCGGGGACATTTGTTGGAAACTCTGTTCTTAAATCCATAACAAAAGTTGCCGGAGTATATCCTTTCTCAAATGCTGTTGCATACATCACGGGTTTAAGAGCTGAACCGGGCTGCCGGTGTGCTATTGCGGCATTGAAATTCCCTTCATTCTCTACATCAAAGTAATCTTTACTTCCAACCATTGCTAGAACTCCGCCCGTGCGCGCATCCATGACAATAACCGCACCGTTCCCAACATCAAAGCTTTCTAGCTTTTCTATTTCTGTGGCAACTATGTCTTCTGCGTTTTTCTGAATTTCATAGTCAAGAGTTGTTTGAACCGTTAAGTTTCCGTTCTCAACAACAGCCTCCCCATAAAGTTTTACTAACTGTTCCCTGACATACTGAACAAAATGCGGCGCCTTAAGATTCCCTTGTTTTTGAGTAAATTTAAATTCACTAGCTTCCTTTAACGCATCACTCGCCTGTTTTTTTGTAATATGACCCTCTTCATACATTCTTCTCAATACATGTTCTGTTCGGACAACATACGCTTTATCTTTTCCAGAATACGGAGAATAGATGGTGGGAGCCTGTGGAAGACCGGCAAGAAAAGCGTTTTGTGCCAAATTTAATTCCCTTGCATGCTTCCCGAAATAAAGATTTGAAGCTGCCTCAACGCCTATTGCGGTTCCGCCATATCCAACATTATTCAGATACATTTCAAGAATTTCATCTTTTGAAAATCTCTGATCAACTTGAATCGCCAGAATCAGCTCCTTAATCTTTCTTGTAATGGTCTTCTCTGGGGTAAGCAAAACGTTCTTTACTAACTGTTGCGTAATAGTGGAACCTCCCGTTAAACGTCTGTTAAATATTGGGTCAATGATTAAGCCTCTAATCAAACCGGATATCGAAAACCCCTTATTCGTGTAAAAATCTTTGTCCTCCGTTGCAATCGTTGCATCTTTTAAGTCGGCTGGAATTTCTTTTAAGGGCACATAGAGCCTATTGTAATCGCGGAATATGGAATAAAGAACTACGCCTTTTTTATCAAGGATTTTGGTTGAGTCTTTGATATCCGAGTTTGACAATTTTCCGGGAGTAGGCAAGTCTCGGCTTGCCCAAAGAAAATATAGAAAGAATAGAATAATTCCTCCGATTAATCCCCACAGAGCATACTTTGAAAACTTACTTAATATAAGTAAATTTAAAGAAGGTCTTTGTAGTCGTGCTCGACGCGAACGCAAGGGCAATCTATAATGCTGCACTTAAATATTATAACAATCCGAAGCTATATTGTCGAATCCACTCCTTTAACGTATAATAGCTTTATGGATAAGATTGACGAACTATTAACTCGCGGAGTCGCAAATATTATTCCCGGAAAAGAAGAACTTAAAAAAGCACTTGGGTCTGGCAAAAAACTTAATGTCTATTTTGGAATCGATCCTACTGCGCCCCGGATTCATTTAGGACACACCGTTCCCTTAATTGAACTTCAAAAATTTGCAGAACTTGGACACAATGTGACGCTTTTAATTGGCGATTTTACAGCTCTAATCGGTGATACATCGGATAAAGATTCCGAGCGTCCCGTTTTGAGTTCAGAACAAATAGAAGAAAATTTCAAAACGTACAAAGAACAAGCTGAGAAGATTCTTGATTTTTCAAAAGTAAAAATTCGCCACAATAGCGAATGGCTTGTAAAATTGGGATTTGAAGACGTTGTTAAGTTGACGCAGAAATTTTCAGTTGGAGATTTTGTAAGTCGAGAGCTTATTAAAAAGCGTTTGGCAGGCAATGGGAGAATTGGACTTCACGAAGTTTTATACCCTGTAATGCAGGGTTACGATAGCTACTTTATGGATACGGATATTCAGATTGGCGGAACAGACCAAACGTTCAACATGCAGGCTGGGCGCCATCTTCAAAAGCTGATGCGCAACAAAGAATCTTTTGTTCTTGCGACCGGATTTTTAATGGGCACCGATGGGCGAAAAATGAGCAAGACTTGGGGAAATGCTATTTGGCTCGACGACAACGCGCAGGATATGTTTGGAAAAATAATGGCAGTAAATGACGATCTGATTATTCAATACTTTACCCTTACAACAAGAGTTTCAAATGAGGAAATAGCGGAGATTGAAAAAAAATTAAAGGCGAACAAAAATCCGATTGATATCAAAAAGAAGTTGGCTTTTGAAATCGTTCGCGAATTAAATAACGAAACTGACGCAAAGAGCGCACAGGAATATTTTGAAAAAACAGTTCAAAAGCGCGAATTGCCGGAAGATATTCCAACATTTGAAATGAATTCGGACGAACATTTGGTAATTACAGAACTACTTGTCAAAGCAGGCCTCGCAGAAAGTAAATCTGAAGCAAAAAGATTAGTAGAACAGGGGGCGGTAGAAATCGACTCGGATGTTGTTGATTCCCCAACCGAAGAAATCATACCTCACGACAACATGCTTATAAAGTGCGGCAAAAGAAATTTTATCCGAATCAAACTTTCGAATGGCAGATAAAATAGTTGTTGTAATTGACAGCGGCGGTCGTGGTGCTGCGCTCGTCCATAAATACTCTCAAAGTCCCCATGTCAAAAATATAATCGCAATCCCAGGAAATGATTTAATGCAATTAAACTCCAGTACGCCTGTTCGTACCTTTCCGGAATTAAAAACCACAGACATTGGCGAGATTATTCAAGTATGTAAAAAGTATAAGGTCAATTTGGTGGATGTTGCTCAGGACAATGCAGTTGAGGTAGGCTTAACAGATAAACTCATCGAACAAGGTTTTAACGTAATCGGACCAACAAAAGCTGCAGGACAAATTGAATGGGACAAGGCATGGGCAAGGGATTTCATGAAAAGACACAAACTCCCGATCCCTTTTTATGAGACCTTCAATTCGCATAGCAAGGCAATTAAGTTTGTCAACAAAAATCCTAAAAAGCGCTTTTTTGTAAAAGCGGCGGGATTAGCCGATGGAAAGGGAGCAATTCCTGTAGAAAACGCTAGGGAAGCGATCGGCGCAATCAAACAGATGTCAATGTTTGGAAAAGCTGGTGAAACGTTTGTAATAGAAGAGTGGCTTGATGGCGAGGAGTTCTCAATGTTCGCAATATCAGATGGTAAAACATTTCAAATCGTTGGCTCTGCTCAAGACTATAAAAGATTGTATGATGGCGACGTGGGCCCAAATACCGGCGGTATCGGATGCAGCGCACCCGCGTTGATTGTTGATAAAAATATATACAAACAGGCTGAATTAATACTTAAAACTGCACTCTCTGGCTTGACTCAAGAAGGTCGTATCTATAAAGGAATCCTATATTTAGGAGCAATTGTTGTTCGCGGCAAAGTTTTTGTTATTGAATTCAATGCAAGGTGGGGTGATCCGGAAGCAGAAGTGCTTATTCCAAGCATTAAAAATGATCTTTACGAACTCTCAATGTCAACATGCAATGGAACATTAAACAAAATGAAGATTCGAACCGATAAAAAGGCTCGCGTTGTTATTACGGGTTCTCTAAAAGCTAATGCTGCAAAGACCGAGAGAGAGCTTTTTGGCATAAGGGATATATTAAGATTACCTAAAGTAATTATTTACGGCACCAGGGTAACTCAAGATGGTAGCAAATATTTTGTTTCTTCAGGAAGATTATTTCATATAGTCGGTGAAGGGGAAGACATTATCCAAGCACGACAACGGGCATATGAGGCTATGGAACGAATTTCTATCGAAGGAGATAATCTCCATTATCGGACAGACATTGGGTGGAGAGATGTTGAGCGAATAAGAAAAGGTTGGAAGCTAGACAACCCGGAGGGTTGATTTTCCCGAGGTGTCAAGGGGAATCCACCTCCGAGGTGTAATAGCTTTACCACCTCGGGATAACTACTACAATATGGTCATCAAATGCGGAAACGCAACTACATCCGCATCAAACTCCGTTAGCTCTTGCGGTTGTCTAAATTCATGTTAAAATGTCTGGACCGCCCATAATTTATGGCCGACCCGCATGAACAACTTAGAAGAACTACTTCGATATCTCTTGAGGCCGCGAAAAGAGCGGAACAATCAAAGCGGATAGATCTCCTTGACAAACAAAATCCTTTATTTCAAGCACTTTTAACAAGAAGCCCTGCTTTTGCGGAAAGTTTACCTAGTATCTCATTAGATTGGCAGATAATGTTAAGAAGTTATGGTGTTTCTTTCTTAAAAGATTATCCTTATAACACGCCTTTGTACGGCCTGATTGGGTGGGACGCTTGCCGTCTGATTGTTGATTTAGATATGGACCATAATGCCGTAGCCCTAAGATTCCATGCTTATGACAAAACAGGCGACATGACCGTAGAGGAAGGGATGCTTGTGGCTGACGGAAAAGTGACAATTCTAAACGAAGGAAGATTCGATATACCATGGAATCCTTATAGAAATATGGTGATGGCGGCAATAGATAAGGCAACCGGGAGAACAGATGATCCCGAAACTCTAAGATGCTTATTTGATTACTTCTCCGAAGACATTGGGGCTCTTCCAGGTGTTCGGGATAGCTGCGGAAGTTCTTTTGGTCAATTCGCAACTCATGCTTACTTTGGAATTCGATCGGGCGAAACGACAATGAACCCTCCCCTTGCTGTGGGCTGGCCCATGACCGAAGGCCACTATCTTCTCTCACATCCCTAGGTGGAGCTACAAATCCACCCCCGAGGTGGGATAGATTCGCCACCTAGGAAAATGTAAGCTCCCGAGGTGTCAATAGCAGTCCACCTCCGAGGTGTATTAGGTTGGACACCTCGGGAATTTTGACCTTATCGTGAAATTTGGTATTATATTTCTATGGAGACGATGAGGAGACATAAGTGGATTTTTAAGGCTATAATTATAATTGCGTTTGCGGCAATTATTATCTCTTCCATTCTCCCCTTTTTTGCATATTAAAACTTAAAGTCTTAATATAGGCTTTATGGATGCAAAGACCCCTCTTTCAACACTTGGTCCTATTTTTAGAATGAAACGAAAGATCTTGTCAAAAGTTGGCCTTGAAACGGTTGAAGACTTTTTATTGTACATACCTTTCCGATATGAACAAAATTTGCTTGTTTCAAAAATCAGAGCTCTGCAATTTGGAGAACAAGCAACAATTCAGGGGAAAGTTATTTCTACCGCAAACATTTATACAAGGCGCCGCAGTCTTACAATCCAAACAGTCACCATAGAGGATGCGACCGAAAAAATAGACGCTATATTCTTTAACCAAAAGTTTATTTTATCCAATATTCACGAGGGCGATCTTGTATCTTTTGCCGGCCGAGTTGATAAATTCGGAGGCAAGAAAACATTAGCAGTCCGCTCGTATGAAGTATTATCCAAACCAAATTCGGAAGCTATCCACACAACAGGACTTGTCCCAGTATATTCTGAAACTCGCGGTCTTTTTTCAAAGTGGATTAGAAATCGAATCAGGGGATTACTCGATCAAGTTCAAATAGAGGAATATCTCCCTGAATCTGTTCGCACCCAAAATAATTTAGTAGATCTTTCGATAGCTCTCCATAATATCCACTTCCCAAAAACCCTTGAAGAAGTCGAGAAAGCAAGAATTAGATTGTCATTTGACGAACTTTTAATAAAACACACAGCTGCATTAATCCGCAAAAAAGAGTGGGAGAAAAAAGAAAAAGCGATCCCGTTTGATGTCATAAGTCATAAGTTGCAAGTCAATAAATTTATTAAAGACTTGCCTTTCGAATTAACTAAATCTCAAAACAGGGCCATTGATGAAATCTTTAAAGATCTTTCGAAAAAAACGCCAATGAATAGACTTCTTGAGGGGGATGTGGGATCAGGAAAAACTGTTGTTGCAACAATTGCAGCTTATGTTGCTTTCTTAAATGGTTTTCAGGCTGCCTTCATGGCGCCAACCGAAATCCTTGCCAACCAACATTTCGCAACAGTTAAATCAATTCTTGCGCCATTCGGCGTCAAACTCGAACTCTTCACATCAAGCGAAAAACGACGCGCGAAAGATACGGGAACTTTCGATATTGCCATAGGCACTCATTCTCTTATTGACAGTCGAGTCAAATTTAAAAATCTCGGATTTGTAATAATTGACGAGCAACAGAGATTCGGAGTAGAGCAAAGGGCGGTCTTACGTGAAAAAGGAGAAAATCCCCACCTGTTAACCATGACCGCAACTCCAATTCCTAGAACAATCTTTTTAACTATTTACTCAGACCTCGCTTTAAGTGTTTTAGATGAAATGCCAAAGGGTAGAAAAGAAATTAAAACGTGGGTGGTTCCTGAAGAAAAAAGGGGAAAGGGGTATAGATGGATTTATGAAAAGATTCAATCAGAAAAAAGCCAGGTATTTATTGTATGTCCGTTTATAGAACCGTCTGAAACTTTGATAACTGTTAAGGCCGCAAAAGAAGAATTCGAAAGATTACAAAAAGAAATTTTCCCAAATTTTAAACTTGGGTTAATTCATGGAAAATTAAAAGCTTCGGAAAAGATTTCTGTAATGGAAAAATTTCGAGATGGTTTGATTGATATTTTAGTAGCAACTCCGGTAATTGAAGTTGGAATTGATATCCCAAATGCGGATATTATGTTAATTGAGGCGGCGGAAAGATTTGGACTTGCTCAACTCCATCAGATGAGAGGCAGAGTGGGAAGGGGCGATAAGCAATCATATTGTTTTTTGTTCACGGAAGCAAAAAACGAAAATACGCGCAAACGATTGAGATATTTGCAAACTATAAATAATGGCCCGGAGCTTGCAGAGGTTGATCTAAAACTTCGCGGGCCCGGTGATATGTTTGGAACAGCCCAACACGGCCTTCCTGACCTTAAAATAGCTTCTTTATCCGATCTTCCAACAATCGAACGCGCTCGAGCCTCAGCCGAACATTTATTCGACAAACTAAATAAATATCCTTCCCTCAAACAAAAAATAGAGGAAGCCGACATCCCCAAAATCTCCCGCGACTAGCGCTTAGACTTTCCCTGTGTGTAAGCACAAACCACACCGGGTGTGTAGTAGCTTTACACAACGGGATTTTTGTGCTTTCATATTAATATGCCCATAAGAACTACACCACTGGCGAATGGGGAATATTATCACATAATAAATAGGGGGGTTGCCCAGATACCAATATTTCTTAACGCACGAGATTATCAAAGATTTATAGAGACCTTCACTTATTATATGAATGGAAAAATAACTACTCGTTATTCCTTGTCTGATAACAAACCCAAGCATGACCCTGCAAACCAAATAGTTGAAGTCGTTAACTATTGTCTTATGCCAAATCACTTTCACTTTTTACTAAAACAAAACGAGGATGAAGGAATAAGAAACTTTATTCGTAAAGCAACTAATAGTTATGCAAAATATTTCAATATTAAGCGCAAGCGAAAGGGTCCATTATTTGAAGGTACATTTAAAGCGGTTAGAGTTGCTACTAATGAACAATTGCTTCACTTATCAAGGTACATACATTTGAATCCACTTATTGGCTACGCTACCAAAAATCTAAATTCCTATAAATGGTCTTCGTATCCTGAGTTTTTAGGGAATTATGAATTGCAAATTTGTTCGAAAGATATAATATTAGAGCAGTTTAAATCTTCAAAAGATTACGAGTTATTCGTTTTGGATCATATAGACTACGCAAAAAGATTAGATCAAATAAAGCATCAACTTTTAGAAGAAGCCTGATTCCGGGTGTGCAAGCACAAAACACACCCGGTGTGTATTAATGCTTAAGAGACTACATTACCAATTATGTTTCACCAGTAAATTCTACTCTTCTGGTTTTGAGGTCTATGCTATATGCTCTATTGGAAAATAATATACCTGCCCATGTTTCACCATCTGCCCTGTAAGTGCTCCAGACTGTTTCATTTCTGGAGCAGTGTTTCAAAAGTTCAAGTCTTCCCTCGCGAGTGTCTTTATAAACGGGGCTTATTGGAACATTTCCGAATGAAGTATACACACAAATGCCTATCTGATCGTCCGGGACATCAGAAAAATCAGGCATTAATCCAGTTGTTTCGCCTACATCCTCAGGCCGTCTCCTTCTTAAGGGTAAATATTTACCTTCTGTATCTTTAGGATGCTCCCATTCAAGAGGAACAAACCTTATTATTGCTCGACCGGATCTCTCGGTTGCATATCTCTCCATATTTTCTCTGCCGTTGTATCTATTCTCTACCATGCATACGGGATTTTAACAAAAGAGTAGCGGGGTATCAAGCTTATTGCGGATTGAGGGTATTTCGATTATAATTACACCTAGTAGATAGTATGTGATATCTAGTTGCTACCGAACTATGCCGCAAGAACCAAAGAAAAGACATTCTAGTCAACGTCAGGGAAAGCGAAGAGCAGCAATTAAGCTTGGGCTGCCGTCAATGACTGTATGCAAAAATTGTGGATCAACAATACTTTCACATATGGTTTGCCGGGCGTGCGGATACTATAAGGGGCAAAAAGTAGTATAGGAAGAGGGAATTTATGAAAACCTCAAATGACCCACGTCACAAAAAAAGACAGGAAATAATAAAAAATCTTTTTACCCAAAGCTTTCTTAAACAACCAACCGCAAATCCAATCATCCAAAAAATCCTTGATAATCAAACTTCCATTGATGATAAAATAAGATCAATCGCACCCGAGTTTCCAATAGAAAAAATAAATAAAACCGACTTGGCAATTTTAAGGCTCGGTGTGTACGAACTAACAATTGATCTCTCTCAACCCAAGAAAGTGGTAATTGATGAGGCGATAGAGTTGGCAAAAGAATTTGGAGGAGAAAATTCGGCGGGCTTTATAAATGGGGCCCTAGGAAAACTCGTTCGCGATATCAAGAATGAAAATACCTAAATTTAAAAACGAAAAAATCCTGGAACAGGTTTTCATGCACAGATCGTTTCTTAATGAAACGAGTGAAAATGTTGCATCAAACGAAAGATTAGAATTTTTAGGCGACAGCGTACTGTCGCTTGTTGTTTCAAGTTACATTTTTAATCAACACAAAAATTCCTCCGAAGGACAACTTACTAATATACGCTCCGTACTAACCAATACTGAAACGCTTTATGAGGTTGGTCGCAGCTTAAATCTAGGAGATAGACTTATTATGTCAAAAGGTGAAGAGCAATCCGGTGGAAGAATCAACAAAACAATCCTTGCAAACACCTACGAGGCAGTTATTGGTGGGCTATATCTTGATCAAGGACTTGCGGCGGTTGCAAAATTTATTGAAACAACGCTTCTTTCTCAAGCAGATGAACTAATTAAAACTCAGGGTTTAAAAGACCCTAAAAGTAAACTACAAGAAAAACTACAGGAAACTTACAGGAATTCACCAACTTATAAGGTCCTAACAGAGGAGGGCCCGGATCACAATAAGCTTTATACGGTTGGCGTTTATATAGAAGAGAAATTGCTTGCTGAAGGCACAGGACCATCAAAACAAGACGCGGAAAAAGCCGCGGCAAGAAGTGCCCTAGGGATACTTTTAATTGACTAAAGCTGCCAAAAATGATAAACTCTCATGCGTTGTGTCATTAGTTATTAGATTTTCAAAAATTGGAAGAAAAGGTGAAGCAAAGTTTAGAATTGTTGTGAAAGAAAAACGCAGCAAAAGGGATGGTGCTGCAATAGATTCAATTGGTTTTTACAATAAAGGCCTCAAAGACTCAATTCTTAATCTCGACCACGATAGACTCTCCTACTGGAAAAGGCAAGGCGCAATGGTTTCCCCTTCTCTTGAAAAAGCACTCGCAGGTCCAAAGTCTCATTTGGTAAAAAACAATAAGACAGGCGCTTAATTAAGATAACACGACATGGAAGATCTCCTATCTCATATAATATCAGGCATTACCGGTAAGCCAGCGGATGTTAGGCAAGAATCTCAGGATGGTTTTACGGTCTTTCAAGTAAACATACCAAAAGATCAAGTAGGAATAATCATTGGCCGTGGTGGAAAAACTATTAATGCAATTAAAAACGTACTTAAAATCAGAGCTATAAAAGAAGGAACCCGGGTAGACATTCAAGTCAACGAGGCCTAAATTTTCTACATGTTCGTATCAATCATCACTTTATTTCCTCATTTCTTTGATCCTATAATTTCATCATCCATCCTTAAAAGAGCTCAAGATAACAAAAAACTTAAATTCAAACTTATAAATTTAAGGGATTATGGAATCGGTAAACATAAGGTTGTTGATGATAAACCTTATGGTGGCGGAACGGGCATGGTCTTGCGAGTGGATGTTCTGAATAGCGCTATCGTGGCCGCAAAAATGCAGCACAAAAAAGGGGCCGTAATTCTAATCGACCCAAAAGGAAAGCTTTTTAATCAAGGCATGGCCGAAAAATTATCAAATTTTGAGCATTTGATTCTTGTCTGTGGACACTATGAAGGGGTGGACGAGCGAATTCGCGATCTTATTGATTATGAAATTTCAATTGGCGATTATATCCTATCCGGCGGAGAAATTCCGGCAATGATCATAGTTGATGCCATCGCAAGACTCGTCCCGGGAGTTCTTGAAAAAGAAGCAGTCACCATTGAATCCTTTTCAAGAGGAAACCATGGTAGAATTCTTGAGTACCCGCAATATACAAGACCCCGTACTTACAAAAAAATAAACGTTCCCGATGTACTATTGTCCGGTGATTTTAAAAAAATAGAGCAGTACAGAACAGAACAAGCACTTAAAATTACAAAAGAAAAACGCCCAAATCTTATCAAGCAAAAAGCGGCAATCTAAAAAATAAAAACATTTCTTATTGTTCCCATTCCCTCAATTGATTAATAAGGTTTAAGTCTGACTGACTCAAGGGCGCAACAGTAGTCTGGCTTGAAATTTTAGATATGTCATGCGGTTTATAATAAAAACTTAATTCGTATGCTCCATCAATTCCATTTGTATCAATCTTCTTAATTTCTGATAACGGAAGTCTTTTTTGCATTTCATTTGAAAAACTAACAAAACCAGATGAAGAAGAGGCTGAAACTCGTACGATTACCTCAACTTCCGGCACTCCCAAAGTTGTGTTTGCTTCTTCCGCCTTTCCGTAAAGTCTTCCTATCTTTAAAGAGAAATCTCGAATATTGGTCTCGGAGGCTGCGGCGGCTGATGTCAGCGCTGTGAATATAAGAGAAATATCTTTTGCTGTGGGGAGGGCCTTTGTTGTTGTTGAGAGATTTGATGAAACCTCGTTTTCGTTAAGACTCGAAAGCAATTTCAAAGTTTGCGCAAGACTATCTACTTCCTGTTGTTTTGCAGAAATTGTCTTATTCGCTTCTGATATTGAAGAGACTTGAGGAATAATTATTCCAAAAATGATAAAAAATGAAAGACCTATAAAAACTACGGGTATTATTTGTCTTTTATGCTTTACGTAAATTATACTTAATTTTTCTTTCATATATGCTTATTGCTTTGCTTGCGTAAAAAGAAAGTTAATTGAAAGTAAATACTCCGTTCTTTCTTGCAGAAAAGACTCTATCTCAATAACTTTCAATCCTAATTTATTGTCTTTAGTGGCACGAGGAATATCTTCCTCAAGAAAGGAATCCAGAGAGACAAGACTAGTTGAGGAAATTCCAATTGAGATCTTATCCTTATCTGTATTTATTGTCTTTACTGTAAGACTTTGGGGTATTATTGAAAGAACGGATTGCATCTTGGCATCTATTTTGGATCGACTTGAAAGAACTTTTTTTATCGAATTCAGTCTTTCGCTTATCAACAATAAATTTCCTTTTTCTTTAGAAAATGGTGAAAGCTCTTGTGATAAACGAGATACTTCCTTAGAGAGATTTGTTGATTTAACGTTTAATAAAATAGAATAAGCAATTAGTGCGACGGCAAGAGCAAAAAAAATCGAAAAAATAATAAAGGATAATAATGAAATTTTGTGAAAATCTGTTTTTTGTTTTTTTTCTGTCGCAAGATTTACGTCTGTTTTCATGATGTAATATTTCTTACCGCAAGACCCACAACAACGTTATATGATGGACCCTCAATCTGTAATTCATTAGGAACATTGCCTATATTGTTCGCCGAAAATGCGCTACCAAGCACCAATTGTGTTCCTAAAGCATTCGTGAAGTACGCATCAATTCCAGGCAAAAGTGCCGTTCCTCCTGATAAAATTATTTGCCTAATAGATTCGCTATTGTTTTTTTCTTTAAAAAGGAGCGTCGCTTTCCTGATGTCTCCTATTATTGACTCAAGAATTGGTGATAGTGCGCGACCAATTTTCCCTTCAAAGGCATCCTTATTTAATCCGTATGCCTTCTTATAACTATCTGCTTGGGCAACGTCTATTCCAAGATCAATTGCTATTGCGCGAGATATAGCAAGCCCTCCGGCCGCAACCGAGATAACCATCTTAATTGTCCCACTCTTAACTATTGCAATGCTTGTAGTTGTTGCTCCAAGATGAACTAGAATATTTGACTGCGCTTTATCGACCAAAGGAAATAGTGATCTATGTACAGAAATAATTTCTGTCTCTATTACTTCGGCTGTCAATCCAATCATTTCCATAACTTTTTCATACTTTTGTAAGGTTTGGAGGGGTGCCGCAACAAGCATAACATCCATTGTTTTTTGGCCCTCATTATCGCTTCTTCCCAGCACTTGCCAGTCCGTCTTTACCTTATCTAATGGTAGGGGAATATATTGCTCCATCTCAAATTTAAGCGCTGCAGTTAATTCCTGATCAGACAATTCAGGCATTTCTATTACCCTAGTGTAAACTTGAGACTCAGGAATTGAGAGCGCAACTCTATTAGTTTTTATGTTTGCAGATGTTAGCATCTGCTTTATTACATCGGCAAGTGTTTGTAGATCTATTAAGGATTCCGACAATATTCCTCTTGCAGATGATGGAGCCACTGCAATTGACTCAAGCGACAAAGCACCAGCGACATTTTTAATGGAAGCAACTTTTATGGATGCTGTGCCAATGTCAAGCCCAAATAACTTTGGTTTCATTGTGAAATTAGAGAGTAAGGAAAGATTTCAAATGGAATAAGCGGATGAGAAGAAAAATACTGTACCTTTCTTACTGTTTCTCCTGACTCCCCAACAGACTCAATTATTGTCCCTTGGGGAGGCAGCGCAACAGGGAGGCCAGATACCGGGTGTACTGAGGTAATTCCTACTTTTGTCGAATTGTAAATGGGAATTAGTCTCATAATTAAGCCGTTTGACACCGGAATGGTAGCTGCATAATTAAAAAAAACGCCTTCAACCGGACCTCCATTTAATGCGGGTGTTGCACCATTTATCCTTCCGCAGGAATCGAATACGTACTTATTTAATAAGGGGCTTGCTACATTGCCTGAGAGGATTGCCACTTCAAGAGCCGAATTAACCGACTCTCCGCTAGTACTTACGCAGCTATTCTGATCAACGGTGCTCCAATAAATAGTAACGTCAGCGCTTAGTACCTGATCCGTAAAATCGGGGTATTTGGAGAGCCAAAGATCAGCACCCGTACCTTGATCTACCAGTTCGCCTCCATTTAAAAGGAAACTTGTTCCCTCTGGATTCATTCTCGTGATAGAATATTCTGCATTATTTGAAAAAGCGCGACTTAGAGGACCAGTGTCTGACTGGAGCGCTTGCTCAATACCGGCCTCAGCCGCTTTAAAAGCCCTTTGCGATTCTTCGTTTTGTCGTGAAATTCTAAGGTTTGTAATTGTTCTTGAAACTACTGAAAGCCCTACTGTTAAGGCAACAATCATTGTTAAAACCACAACGAGCAACATCTGCCCGCTACGGCTGTTAGATTTTGTCATCAATTCCTATCATAAAAGAAATTAATAGAACGTGTCAAGCACGAAGCACGAATCTGGATTTACTTATTATGGTGAATAATTTCTTAAAGATACGGCTGTGTTAAAAATAGCGGAAGACTGTGATTCCGGTAATGTAGAGTTTTTCTCTTTGAGTTTAAATGTAACACCAACTATGGGTATCGCATATGCATCAGTCGATAATTGATTACAATAGAAAGAACAGGTGCCCTCCTCAACTACAACATCCTCGGAATTTATGATCGAGACGCTATTTGAAGAAATTGTGTTGTTAGAACATGAAAATGTAGTTGATCCTCCACTTAATCTTCTTAGTGTTATAGAAGTACCGCTAGGACGTGCAGTGCAGTCTGAGATATTTACTCCTCCAACTTCTGTAATTGAGCGTGAATCAATGATGGCAGCACTAATTACTGAAATGGCGTAATTCCCGTTTTCAGTGATACCTACTGATATTTTTGTTTTATTGCTCCCGCGAAGAGTAGAGTAAAGAATTCCCGTGATAACGCCTGAAATTATTACAAGAATTGCAACCACTGCAAGAAGCTCGATAATTGTATATCCCCGCGACTCTCTGAAATTAATCATCATAAAGCTGTCCCCTGACCTGATTGTTTTGCGAAACAAGATATTAATTGTGATTTATGACAAAAACGGTCAGAACTACCACATTTACCACTTGCCCAGTATACGCTAATAACAACCTGTGTCCCTCCATTACACTCAACTACCGAATCTTGTGTAAATTCAGTCTCGCGTTTATACGCATTGTCAATATTTACAGCTAGACACGGACCGATATTAAGCACATTGTCTTCACCCATGCAGTAAATTCCATTCCGGCTTTCAAAAGAAGTAGCATTAATATTTCTCAAGTATCTCATGTACTCCATTCCTTCCTGCGCATGTCTTGAAGCCAAAGTTTGATCTCTTATGAACCTTGAGTTTGATAGGCTTGTTGTAATTACTACGGAAATTGCAGCGAGTATTATAAGGATAGACGCCAGGGCCACCATCGCCTCTATTATGGTTTGTCCTGCCCGCAACGCTCTCGCTCGCGAGGCGGGAGGGTCCCTTCGGTTGTTTTTAATATGATACATGGCCTATTGAGTCAATTGAAACCTTAATTTGATTTCCGTAGCCGCTTATGTACATTTCGCAGGGCAGTCCCTGACTATTTCCTGAGACGAGATTAAAAATAATAGTGGAGCAATTATTAACGCCGGGAATAACGTTTGATGCTGCCACACCTTCCGGAAAAACTTTAGATTCTAAAATTACCTCCCTTTCCGGTGATCCACATATAGCCGTCATTTCATAAAACGCGGGGGCACAAGACGGGACGACGTTAAAGCAGAAATTTAATTTATAAGAAGAAAGTTCGTCCGTCGCGACGCATTCGGGTGGTTTAACAAATGAAGCAGCATTGAATCGCGCAAGGTCAACTGCTTGTTTTACATTTGCTGCTGTCTGTACAACTACCTGTCTCTTACTATAGGAGGCAAAAGAGATATAGCCAATCGTCGAAAGTACAGAAATCAAAGAAAAAGCAACGAGTAATTCGATGAGAGAGAAGCCCCCCCGCCTCCGGCGGGAATTTCCAATTTCAAATACTGCCAATTTCCAATAATTTGAAATTAGAAATTTGAAATTAGAAATTTGAAATTTCATTGTTAGGGGTTTGTGAGTGTAAATGAAACACCAGAGGTACATGCTGCCTGGGCAGTACTATCACGGTCGGCATCGTTTTCGTTTTCAAGACACGCATAAATTGTATAAGTGAGTCCATCGGCATCGGCAGAATTGTATGGATAGTTAGTTTTCTCGATTGGATCGCAGGGGATTTTCTGCATATAGGTAACGCTGCTATAAATGAGGGGTAGTCCACAAACGGGAAAAGCGTCAGGATAAGTTCCGTTATCTGACCGGTGCAATTCAAGCGCTGTTTGGATTTGTCTTATGTCCGATTTTCTTTGCGCATCTCGGCCTCGCTGTCTAACTCCAACAAAATTTGTCATAAGAAGCGCTGAAAGAACAGAAATAATACTAATTACAACTAGAAGCTCTATGAGCGTAAAACCTTCTTTATTATTCAAAGCTGGCATAAATACATAATACCTAATATGTAACACCCAGTTCAAGTTACGGGCTTACATTAGGACTTGATACTCCATAATTGCAAGTTAATCCGCACGCCGTAGCTCCCGGGGCATTTAGGCAGGAAGTGCCATCAGAATTACAGGCTTGCGGATCTTTTCCCCCGCGTTCAAGTGATGCGTAAAGCCAGTAGCTTTGTTGATTACCATCGGTTATGTAAACGTAATTCAGGGATGATTTAGGATCCTCTGGTAATACATCCATATAGGGCGCCCACGAGTCTCCCCAGTTAAGTTCGGAGAGATTATATACTATCTTATTATTGAGACTTTCCGGATATTTACCAAAGTCCTGATAATAAGCTTCCAAGGCTTTCTGTATTTGTGAAAGATTATTTTTTCTTTGTGCGTCTGCTGTTTTCTTAAATTGCTCAAACGGATTAATTGCGGATATTAGAAAGGTGGAAAAAATAGCAAGTATTCCAATCCCAACAATTAGCTCAATCAAAGTAAACCCCGCCCGCCTCTGGCGGGAATTTACAATTTCAAATACTACCAATTTCCAATGATTTGAAATTAGAAATTTGAAATTAGAAATTTGAAATTTCATTAGGCTAACTTCTCAAGAACAATTTTTATTATTTGATCTCCCAAAAAGTACGAAATAACCGAAGACAAAATTAGGAATGGGCCAAAAGGGATCGTGCCGCCTTTTAATTTTTTTTTGCCCCATAAAACAAGTATGATAGCAACTGCTGCTCCTGTCAAGAATGCCAAATACGCTGCCACAACGCTCATCGGGAATCCCAAAAAAAACCCTAAGGCAAAGCATAGCTTAACATCACCAAAACCCATTCCGCGACCGGAGGTTGCTAAAAAAATTAATAAAAAGATAAGTAAAAATCCAACGCCTGCAAGAAAATGATTTATTATGGAACCAGGAGAATAAAGCGCTAAATAAACAAAGACTATACCCGAGGCGGTTAAGATAAGTTCATCCGGGATTATGCCAAAATCAAAGTCTGTAAAAAAAATACCTATAAAAATGGGCAGGAGAAGTAAAAGATAAACCAAATTTATAAAATCTACGCTTCCCCTTATGTAGAGCAAAAAAACTGCAGAATATAGTAAGCCATTTATAACCTCGACGAGAAAGATTCTTGTTGGAATTTTACTCTTACACTTTTTACATTTTCCCCTCAAAACCAAATATGAAACAACAGGAATTAACTCAAGCGGTGTTAGCTTTTTCTTACACTTTGCACAATGCGACCTATTAAAAAAAATGCTTTGACGGGCAGGGAGCCTGTCTATTAATACGTTTATAAAACTTCCAGCCGATGCCCCTAGAATAAAAACAAATAAAAACGCTAAGACTTCCATTGTAATCAGTATACCAATAACTAATTCGCAAGAGAAGATCCTTAAGCATGAGGCAATATTAGAATTTGGGATTCAAATTATTGGGTACACCAGTAGCAGTTAGTGGAACCGCCAATTACTGATTTACAGTTTGTTTCGTTCGCTCCATCTCGCGCAAATTTTGTCGCTTGATCTTTCTGTTGCGATAAAGAAACTGGCATAAAACAAATAGTTGTATTGTTTTCATTATTCGTTTGGGGATTAGGTTCCGTAACAAATATAAGATCAAGATCCTGAAAGTCGGAAAATCCAGCCTTAAGTTCACCATCTGCGACAAGTGCCTTTATGCAATTCGGCATTCTATTAAGAGGGTGCATATTTGGGTCTTCGCCCCCAATATCTGTAGTATTACAGGCATCGTTTCCTCCATTTGCAGCTGCTTCCCAAGGAAGCGCATTGTGGGTGGTGTAATATCTAATGAGCGAATTGTGAAATTCAACTGAGACATTCTTTAGATTTGTATCTCTTGCTTTATTCAACTGCTCAAATGGGTCAATGGTTGCAATTAAAGCCGCTGCGAGTATCCCCAAAATTCCAATCACAACAAGAAGCTCTATAAGAGTAAATCCCGCCCGTTGAAATTTCTTCCGAAAGATTTTGCTCATTATCTATCTTAAGCATAACGAAAAACTCTTGTCAAGAGGGACATCAAGCGCTAAGTATTGCATTTCCCTTTAAATTTGATATTATTCGCTATATATTCTATGACACCAGAAATTGTAAAATACGTTCGCCACTTTGAAGAAGGCAATGCTTCACAGAAAGTTTCTCTTGGTAGTAAAGGTGCAAATCTTGCTGAGATGACAAATATGGGACTTCCCGTACCTTCAGGGTTTACTATTACCACAGAAGCATGTAAATTATATTATTCTGAAGGACGCAGAATCCCGACTGATATGTGGGACCAAACGCTTGAAGCAGTTGGGGTACTTGAAGAAAAGACAGGAAAAAAATTAGGTGATGCAATGAATCCCCTACTGGTTTCAGTTAGATCTGGAGCTGAATTCTCTATGCCAGGCATGATGGGTACAGTGCTTAATTTAGGCCTCAATGACGCAAGCGTTGAGGGTATTTCAAGAGTAACCAACAATCCTCGCTTTTCCTATGATTCGTATAGGCGTTTTATTAGTATGTTTGGTAGTACTGTTATGGGTGTTGAGAAAAAAAGATTTGAGGAAGCATTTGAAAGAATAAAAAGAGAACATGATGTACAAAAAGACACAGATATTGATGCAGAAGCTCTCAGAAAAGTGGTTGGGGAATTTAAAGATATCATACGAGAAGATAAGGGTGAAGAATTTCCCCAAGATCCTCACATTCAATTACAGAGAGCGGTCGGTGCAGTGTTTGACTCATGGTCTGGGGGGCTTGCAGAATCATATCGCCTGAAAAACAACATCCCCCATGATCTTGGAACTGCTGTAAATGTGGTTCAAATGGTCTTTGGAAATAAAGGTGAAACTTCAGGAACCGGTGTAGCATTTACCAGAAATCCTGCCACAGGAGAAAGAGGGGTATATGGTGAATATCTTACGAATGCTCAAGGAGAAGATGTTGTCGCAGGAATACGAACTCCTGAGCCTATTTCGACGCTTGCCGAATCATTTCCAACAGTTTACGCACAATTTGAGGAAATAACTCGCTTACTTGAAGAGCATAATAGAGATGCGCAAGATATAGAATTTACGATTGAAGAAGGCGTGTTATACATGCTTCAGACGAGAACAGGTCAGAGGACGGCAGCAGCCGCAGTACAAATTGCAACCGATATGGTAGGGGAAAATGTTATTACCAGGTCTGAAGCAGTTGGGAGAGTAACCACTAAACAAGTAGAAAAATTATTATCAGGTGGATTTGATGAAGCTGATAAGAAAAAAGCAATTGATGAAGGACGATTACTTACCAGCAAAGGGACAGGTGCTTCTCCAGGAGCAGCAGTTGGTGAGGTTGTTTTTGATTCAGAAAGAGCGCAGAAACGAGCAGCAGTTTTAGAAGAAAAAAAAATAATACTTGTCAGACCGTTTACCGATGCAGCAGATTATAGTGGAATGCTTAAATCGGGTGGAGTGCTTACTGCACGGGGTGGAAAAACAAGTCATGCAGCGGTTATTTCACGAGGAGAAGGAATTCCCGCTGTTGTCGGCGCGTTTGAATTGGAAATTGATTTAGAAAGCAGGACTATGAGGGTGAGAGATAGAGTAGTAAACGAGGAAGATATAATTTCTATAGACGGTACAACAGGCGAAGTAATATTGGGAGAGGTAAAAACAGTCGATCAAGAAAACCTAGGATTGTCTCCGCAGCTTTCAGAACTTCTTTCATGGGCAGATGATATTGCTCGACTTCAGGTTTGGGCAAATGCAGATACTCCTAAAGATGCCAGGCGGGCACGTGAGTTTGGTGCAAAAGGAATAGGTCTCTGTCGAACAGAACATATGTTTAAAGGTGATAGTCTTTTTGCGTTTAGACAACTTATCATGGCATCACAAGGTGCGCGAAGATACAGTACGCTCCAAACTCAACTCGCAACAGGAGTGGATGTATCATATGAAATGCGTGCACTTGAGAAAAGTAATACGCAATATCAGGAAGCACTTGTACAATTACTTAAGATTCAAAAAGAAGATTTTAAGGGAATTCTCAGAGAGATGGATGGATTACCGGTTATTATTAGACTACTTGATGCACCTCTGCATGAATTCGTTGAAGATCATACGAAACTAAGTGTAGATTTAGCAGTTGCCCGGGAACAAAACCTTCCTGAAGGAGAAATGGCTCCACTCGTCGAAAAAATTGCTGCCGTAGACCAATTAAGGGAACAAGATCCAATGTTAGGAAATCGTGGAATAAGATTTGGAATTATGTTTCCTGGAGTATATGAAATGCAAGCACTGGCAATTTTTGAGGCAGCTGCAGAATTGCAGTTAGAAGGATTTGACCCGCATCCAAAAGTTATGTTACCACTCGTATCTCACGTAAATGAAGTAAGAAGCATGCGGCCAAGGATAGAAAAAGTAGCCCAAGAAGTTATGGTAGAAAAAGGAGTTAACATAGACTATCAAGTTGGGGTTATGATCGAAACGCCGCGAGCAGCACTAACAGCCGATCAAATGGCACAAGCTTCAGAGTTCTTTAGTTTTGGATCAAATGATCTTACCCAATTTTCATATGCATATTCACGGGATGATTCAGCAAAAAGCTTTTTACCTGCGTATCAAGATGCAGAAATCCTTCCTGCAGATCCGTTTGAAACTGTAGACATAGAAGGAGTAGGGCAACTTGTTAATATGGCTGTAACTCGTGGGCGTGCTGAGAAACCCGAATTAAGTATTGGAGTCTGTGGAGAACATGGAGGAGAGCCTGTATCAGTAGCCTTTTGGGAAGGAGCAGGTCTTAATTATGTTTCTGCGTCCCCATTCAGAGTTCCTGTTGCCCGTATTGCCGCAGCTCAGGCAGTTATGAATACAGCTGAAAATACTCAATAGGCATAATTTTTCTATAGCCTTTCTCATATATAATTTTTACAATTTTTACAATATCTTTTTAATCTTTTAGCATTTATATTTATTCAATAACTATTAAAAAATCTTGCTTGTCCAGAGGGGATATGTGTGGGACATCAAGCGCGTAAAAACTCTTGAACTAAATTCTTTTCAATTGTTAATCTTGCGTTTAAGTTGTTAGACTGAATTAATTGATAATTCTTTAGTATAGTTTTCAAAACTTTTTGCGCAACAATAGCATCCCTTCGTTTTCCTTCAAGAGCAAAATTTATTAATAAACCTCTTAGGGAAAGTATAAGGCTTACGATATCTTCCTTGTTCAAAAAAAGCTCGTCGACTGTTACTAAAACGTCTCCTAATTTATTTTCGGAAAACGCGCGTACCAATTTTAGAGCTGAATCGTTATTACTCTTTTGCTCTTTATGATTTAATTTCCCAACATTAATAATGGTGCATCTTGACGAGACTGTTGAAAGAAGAACGCTTGGTTCAAAAAATACAAAAAAGGTATCCTCAGGTAACTCTTCAAGAATTTTAAGCATTGAATTTTGAGCCTCAATTGTTGCGCCTGCAAGATATGCGAATAATCTTTTACTTCCTTCTGTCTTTACTGCAACCATTTTTTTTATTTCACGAACGTCTGAAATTTTCAACTGATTTTTGTATAAATTTATATTGTAAGAGGCAATATTGTTATCCTCTATTAGCTTTGATAAATATTGATTTTTACGTTCCTCATCACCTATTAAAATTATTCCGTTCATATTGACATTATAGCAAGTTTTGCCTACGATTAGCATACTGCCCATGAACGGACAAGGAATAAATATTGCAAGCAACACTATTAATGCTGAGAGTGAAAAAAGCATTGCTTCAATTCTATTTACCGAAGGTAAAATTACTTCCGAACAATATAATCAAATCAAGGCAAACTCCATTAACAGGAACCAATCGATAGATAAGGCTCTTTTTGAGTCAAAAACTGTAAGTGAAGAGACTTATTTTGAGGCGCGAGCGAAACTCATAGGTGTCCCATTTGTGTCCGTTTCAGCATTACCATTTTCACCTGAGGCTCTAAGTCTTATTCCAAAGAACGTCGCAGAAAGATTAAATGTTATTCCGTTCACATTCAACAAAGTAAACAATAGCTTGTCGGTTGCCATGTCTGACCCGCTTGATCTTGAAACAATTAATTTTATTAAACGAAAGACTAATGCCAATATTATTTCCTTTCAAGCGGTTCCGCAAGATATTAAGACTAATATTCAAAATCAATATACTTTTGGATTAGTGGGGGAAGTGAAGGAAGCGCTCAAGGAAACAGAACAGATAACGGGAGTCAAGACATTTGATAATCAAAGCTTATTTAAGGTCATTAAGGAGGCGCCGATTGCAAAGATTGTTTCAACAATTCTTGAATATGCTATTAAAAGCAGGGCATCAGACGTTCATCTTGAACCTCAGGAAGACAGAGTTAGAGTGAGATATAGAATTGATGGAATTTTATACGAAAGGTTATCTTTACCTCAGGGAGTAAGGGAAGCCGTCATTTCAAGAATCAAAATTTTATCCGACATGAAGATAGACGAACACAGAATACCTCAGGACGGCCGATTTAATTTCAAATTTGGAGATGAACAGGTAGATTTACGTGTCAGTTCCTTACCGGTAGTGTATGGCGAAAAAATAGTAATGCGACTCTTGAAAAAATCCGGAGGGGTACCCACGCTTGTCGAACTTGGTCTTCGGGGAACCGCGCTTATGAGTCTTGAAGCTGCGATCCTTCGCCCACATGGGGTAATCATTATCTGTGGACCTAAAGTATCCGGTAAAACTACAACCTTATATTAAATTCTTCCTAAACTGAATACGACTCGAGTCAACATTATGACACTTGAGGATCCAATAGAATATCAAATATTGGGAGTGAACCAGGTACAAATAAACCCCGGTGTAGGTCTCACTTTTGCAACCGGGCTTAGGTCATTCTTAAGACAGGATCCAAATATTATTCTCGTTGGCGAAATTCGCGATAAGGAAACCACAGAGCTCGCAATTCAAGCATCTCTTACTGGACACTTGGTATTCTCAACTCTTCACACATCGAATGCGGCGGGTACACTTCCAAGACTGCTTGATATGGGGGCTGAAACTTTCCTTATTGCTTCAACCGTAAATGCAATAGTTGGACAACGAATTGCGCGAAAAATATGCACACACTGCAAAAAACAATATAAGCCGCCCCAGCAACTAGTCAAGGAATTAAAAACTACCCTTGGAACACTAATGACCACAAAAGATGAAGAAGTAATGATCTATAAGGGGGAGGGCTGTGACTACTGCGGACATTCGGGATATTCCGGTCGTATTGGAATATTTGAAGTACTTCCAGTGTCTGAACTAATCGCAAAACTAATATTTACAAAAGCGGATAGCGCGGAAATCGAGAAGCAGGCCCGTCAGGAAGGGATGATAACCATGAAACAAGATGGATATTTAAAGGTGCTTGAAGGAGTTTCATCGATCGACGAAATACTTCGCGTCGCGCAGGAGTAAAACTATATGAATATTCAAGAACTGTTTGAAAAGGCTATAGTAAGCAACGCATCAGACATTCATCTTGTGGCAGGTATTCCCCCAACAATAAGAGTAGACGGTAAATTGGCACACCTTTCCATTTATCCACCTCTTTTAAATGAAGACATTGAAGCTATGATTTTTTCAATTATTACACCCGAGCAAAAAGAAATGCTCATTTCTAATCGGGCACTCGATCTATCCTATGGTTTTGGTGGAGGTAACTACGGAGACAAAGGAAGATTTCGCATTAATCTTTATTTTCAAAGGAATACTATAGCTGGCGCTTTCAGGTTACTTCCGGCAAAAGTCAAAACTGTAGAGGAGCTAAAACTTCCTCAAGTCTGTCATAATTTTGCTAAATTAAAACAGGGATTTATTCTAGTATGTGGCCCAACCGGACACGGAAAATCTACAACCATTGCCTCAATTATTAACGAAGTAAATATGACTCAGGCGGCAAACATCATTACTATTGAGGATCCAATAGAATACGTCTATCCTGCGGGAAAAAGCATCATTTCGCAACGCGAACTTGGTTCCGATACTCTTTCTTGGTCCGAAAGCTTAAAAAGCGCCCTACGTGAAGATCCTGATGTTATTATGATTGGAGAAATGAGAGATACAGATAGCATTGCATCGGCAATCACTATGGCTGAAACCGGACATTTAGTTTTTTCTACTCTTCATACAAATTCCGCTGCGCAAACTATTGACCGAATCATAGACTCTTTTCCTGAAAAACAACAGAACCAGATAGGGGCTCAGCTTTCGGGGTCGCTCGCGGGAGTAATTTCTCAAAGACTAATTCCCAAAATAGATGGCGGCAGAATAGTCGCATGTGAAATAATGATTGCAAATAACGCAATAAAGTCCAACATCAGAGAAGGCAAAACGCACCTTATAGATTCCACCATTGAAACATCCCAGGACATTGGAATGATACCTCTTGAAACATCCCTGTCAGTACTCGTTAAAGAAGGGGTTATCACGCTTGAAGTAGCTAAATCGTTTGTTATAAGACCAGAGTCTTTTGCCCAACTAGTTGGATAAAGCATGATTTTTTATGGAATTCATATACACGGGAGTTGACAAAAACTCCACTAAACAAAAGGGCAAGCTTGAAGCAAATAGCGATAAGGAGGTCGTTGATTTTTTAAGGTCTAAAGATATCACGCCGCTCTCAATAAGAAAAGTGGGGCAAACAGAGAGTGTGTTTTCCCTTGGGTTTAACAATATAAAAAGCCAGGATATAGCTTTATTTACGCGACAACTATCATCCATGGTCGCGACGGGACTGACATTAATTGAATCCCTAAACATTCTTAAACAACAAAAAAATAAACCAAAAATGCAAAAGGTAATTAACGACCTTGTTTCCGCACTTTCAGAAGGGGCTCCCTTTTCAGAGGCACTTTCTCAACATAAACATGCTTTCTCTGATGTTTATATAGCGCTAATTCGTGCGGCCGAGAAGGGTGGACTACTTGATAAGATCCTTTCTCGTCTTGCTGATAATATTGAAAAGTCGGAGGATTTAAAAAAACGTATTAAATCAGCAATGCTTTACCCGGGCATTGTTGTAGTTGGAGTAATCGTTGTTATTATAGTAATGAATGTTTTAGTCATACCTCAACTTGGATCACTCTATGAGAATCTAAATGTTGAGCTACCTCTTTCGACAAGAATTGTTCTTGAAATATCAAAAATATTTACAATCTTCTATCCTTTATTAATTATTGGCGCCGTAGCCTTCTACATCGGGCTCCAAAGATTTAAAAGAACTGAGCGAGGAATTAAAACCATTGATAAAATAAAGCTTCAGTTGCCAGTTCTGGGCACAATCTTTACATTGTCAATACTTGATGAAATTACCCGTACCCTATCGCTTCTCATCTCGTCTGGCGCATCTATCATAGACAGTCTTACGATTACATCAAATGTTGCAGGCAACTATTGGTACAGGAATGCGATTCTTTCTTCTAGCGCACTCGTTGAAAAAGGCGTACCTTTATCCGATGCGCTAATCTTCCAAAAAATTTTCCCTCCAATGGTAATTCAGATGGTAAGAGTTGGAGAATCAACGGGACGAATTGATGAAAGCTTGCTTAAAATTTCTGAGTATTTTGAACGGGATCTTGATATCAAAGTTAGGACTTTAACATCTGCCATAGAACCTATTTTAATTATATTTTTGGGAATTTCAGTTGCTTTTTTAATATTATCTGTTATTACCCCAATATACAGCCTCATCTCCCAAATCCAATAGCTATCCCACGCCCCAAACCGGGGTTGAATTACGCCTTCATTTTCTGCTAAAATAGATAATAGTACATGCCAAAATCCTCTGAATACACAGCCAAGCATATCCAGGTTCTTGAAGGTTTAACGCCTGTCAGAAAAAGACCCGCAATGTACATTGGTTCAATTGACACTGCCGGTCTTCATGAAACACTTCGCGAGATAATTGATAATGCCGTTGATGAATCATTGGCGGGAGTTGCCCGCAATGTTTGGGTTGTTTTAAACAATGATGGCTCCGCAACTGTTGTTGATGACGGTCGAGGAATTCCCGTTGATACGGTTCGCGGGTACGGGAAAAGCGCTCTTGAAATCGTCATGACAAAACTTCACGCCGGAGGAAAATTCGGCGGCGGGGCGTATAAAGTTTCAGGTGGTTTACATGGGGTAGGATCCTCTGTTGTAAACGCTTTGTCCGCTAAGATGTGGGTTGAGGTTCGTCGCGATGGAAAACTCTACAGGCAGGAATACGAAAAGGGTATTCCAAAAACAAATCTCAAAACGCTTGCCTTCTCAGAGTCTTATTTGAAGGATATATTAAATGAACCAAGATGGACACGTCTAGAAAGCGGAACCGCAGCAACTTTCTTTCCCGATTCCTCGATATTTACTGAAGTAGAATTTGACAGCCATATGGTTTTAAAATTAATTCGCGAGCGCGCCTATATTGTTTCAAAGCTTTATTTTCACTTTTATGATTTGCGAAAAGGAAAGGAACTTGAGACTCATATGTATTTTGAGGGGGGAATTGTCTCCCTTGTTAAAAAATTGAATGAAGGAAAAGGCCCAATTCATCCCGCAATATTTATACGAAAAGAGGTAGACAATGTTTTAGTTGAAGTTGCGCTTCAATTTAATGAAGGAATTTCGGAAAACCTTGAAAGCTTTGTAAACGTAATAAATACGGTCAATGGTGGATCTCACGTTACGGGATTCCGAATGGCTTTAACACGCGTAATTAATGACTACGGCAAAAAAATAGGCGGTTTTAAAGGTGATGGGGATTCAATAACAGGAGACGATACGCGTGAAGGCTTGGCTGCAGTCATTGCGATCAGAATGGAGCAAAACCAAATACAGTTTGAGGGGCAAACAAAAGGTAAACTGGGAAATTCCGAGATTCAACCACTAGTACAGTCAGTTGTCAAAGAAGGACTTGAAATGTATTTTGAGGAGAATCCATCCGATGCCCGGAGCATACTAAATAAGGCTTATTTGGCAGCCAAAGCTAGGCTTGCCGCGCGCGCGGCAAAAGATGCAATCTTGCGAAAAGGAGCATTTGAGGGAGGATCATTACCCGGAAAACTCGCGGACTGCCAGGAAAAAAATCCGGCAGTCTCGGAACTTTACATAGTGGAAGGAGATTCGGCAGGTGGATCTGCCAAGCAGGGTAGGGACCGCAAATTCCAGGCGGTTTTACCTCTTGGAGGAAAAATTCTCAACACTGAACGCGCAAGACTTGATAAGATTGTGGAATTTGAATCCTTAAAAGACATGATAATTGCGCTTGGAATGGGAATTGGAGAAACTACTAATCTTGAGAAGGCTCGATATCATAGAGTTATTATTATGACAGACGCGGATGTTGATGGTGAACATATTGAAACGCTCCTTTTAACCTTTTTCTTCCGCCACCTTAAGGAACTTATTGATGCAGGCTACCTATATATAGCACAGCCGCCGCTTTATAAAATCCAGATCGGAAAGAATTCGTGGTACGCTTATTCCGACCCTGAACGGGACAAAGTATTAAAAACTCATGGTATCGGAAAAAATCCATCGACCCAAAGATATAAGGGACTAGGAGAAATGAATCCTGAACAGTTGTGGGAAACCACCATGAATCCAAAAAACCGTGTTCTTAAAAAAATAACGGCTAATGACGCCGAGGAGGCGGATCGGGTTTTTACTATGCTTATGGGTGAGGAAGTTCCGCCGCGAAAACATTTCATACAGGAAAACGCAAAAATGGCAAACTTGGACATATAGTAATATCAAAATGAATAACCACCAAAAACATCAATCAAAAGAAGATCGGGGAGGTGAGTAATTGATGAAAAATTTGACAGCAGGCCTGCCCGCCATGCAAGGCAAGGCGTTGCAGGCGGGTAAAAAAGCACCTGAGATTGTAAATGTTTTTATTGAAATTCCGCAGGGAAGCTCTGTTAAGTATGAACTTGACAAAGAGAGCGGAGTAATCTTTGTGGATCGATTCCTGTATACGAAGATGGAATTTCCTTTTAATTATGGGTTCATTCCTGGGACCTTATCAGGCGACGGAGACCCCGTGGATGTTATGGTCCTCTCAACAAAGCCAGTTGTACCAGGCGTTGTGATTCCATCAAGGCCGATAGGAATGATTGAGATGGAGGACGAATCCGGTATTGACAATAAGGTAATTGCTGTTCCTGCTGAAAAAATAAATCCACCGTTTGGCAAGTACAATGACATCCAGGATTTACCCCAAGAGATAAAAGAAAAAATTAAGCACTTTTTTGAAAACTACAAAAAGGGAGAACCGGGGAAATGGGTGAAAGTCAAGGAATGGAAAGGTAGAAATGAGGCAATTGAGGAAGTTAAAAAAGGAATCAGCAATTATAAACCGTAGCCATATAAAACATGGATGAACAAACACCGCCTGACAATAATATAGGGCGTCTTGAGAACGTTGATATTTCAGTTGAAGCGAAGAAAGCGTATCTTGATTACGCAATGTCTGTTATTGTTTCGCGTGCTTTACCTGACGTTAGGGACGGATTAAAACCGGTGCATCGCCGAATTCTATTTGCGATGTATGAAATGGGTCTTTATCCTACCGCAAAATACGCAAAGTCGGCAAAAATAGTAGGAGAAACCATGGGTAAATATCACCCTCATGGAGATATGGCAATCTATGACACCTTGGTTCGCCTGGCTCAAGATTTTTCTATGCGTTATCCGCTTGTGGATGGACAGGGAAATTTTGGGTCAATGGATGGAGACAGCGCCGCTGCCATGCGTTATACAGAGGCAAAGCTTACCACGATGGCAATGGAAATGTTATTTGACATTGATAAAGGAACGGTCGAACTCCTATCAAATTTTGACAACACACTTAAGGAACCACAATATCTTCCTTCAAAACTCCCAAACCTTTTACTTATGGGCTCTGAAGGAATTGCGGTTGGAATGGCAACTAAAATTCCTCCCCACAATTTGGGTGAAGTGATTGATGCAATAATCCATACGATTGACAAAATAAAACATAAGCCGAAAGATGGGTATAAGATTCGTCGCGATGGCGTTGAACTAACAGACGAAGAGATAAATTCTTTAAAACCCGCGTTCGAACTAACCTCCGAAGTTTCAATTGATGAACTAATAGAGTATATAAAAGGCCCTGATTTTCCAACTGGAGGCGCGATTTACGACATTAATGAAATTAAAAATGTCTATAGAACCGGCCGCGGAAAAATTTTAATTCGCGGGATTGCTGAAATTGAAGACATTGGCCTTGGTAAAAGCGCAATCATAATCCGCGAGGTTCCGTATCAAGTAAACAAGGCGGCTTTAGTTGCGAGGATCGCAGAACTTGCAAAAGATAAAAAATTGGAAGGGATAACGGATCTTCGGGACGAATCGGACCGCCACGGAATAAGGGTTGTTGTTGAGTTAAAACGCGATTCTTCTCCAAGGAAAGTTTTGAACAATTTATTTAAGTTAACCTCTCTTCAAACAAGTTTTCCGGCAAATATTGTAGCTTTAGTTGAAGGAATCCCAAGAACCTTAAACCTTAAATCAATTTTAGACGCATACATTGATCACAGGTTCACAGTTGTCACAAGAAGGTCAGAATTTGAAATCAGACAGTCCCGCGCAAGACTTCATATTCTCGATGGATTACTCATTGCAGTTAACAATATCGATGAAGTGATTGACACAATTAAAAAATCAAAAGACGTTGATGACGCACGAGTCAACTTGATGAGCAAATTCAAGCTTTCAGAACTTCAGGCAACGGCAATTTTGGACATGCAGCTAAGGCGTCTTGCGGCTTTGGAACGGGAAAAACTTCAAGATGAGCGGGAAATGGTAAAAGAGACAATTGGTTACCTTACGTCTTTACTTTCGGATCCTAAAAAAATGCTAAAGGTTGTTGCGGATGAGCTTAAAAAAATCAAGGAAAAGTATGAAGATGCAAGACGTACGCGCGTTTATAAATCTAAAGTTGATGAATTCTCAGAAGAAGATCTCATTCAAAACGAACCCACAGTAATAACGTTAACACAAACCGGGTATATCAAACGCCAAAGCATGGCGAGTTTCCGAACTCAAGCGAGAGGCGGGAAGGGAATTATGGGCATGAGAACCAAAGAGGAAGACACTATAGATAAAATCTTATACGCGGAGACTCATGATTTTATTTTATTTTTCACTAATTTAGGAAAAGTTTATCAAACACGGGTTTTTGAAATGGATGAGGCAAGCCGAATATCAAAGGGCTCTGCAATTGTCAATTTGATAGATATAACACAAGGAGAAAAGATACAGTCAATTTTAACTTATAGTGGGAAAAAGAAAGAAAATCTTAAAAATATAGTCATGGCTACTGAAAAAGGAGTAATTAAAAAAACGGCCTTAACCGCATTTGCCAATATTAGGCGGGGGGGGATTATCGCAATAAAGTTAGATCCAAGCGACTCATTACAGTGGGTAAATTTCTCATCTGGAGCTGATGATATTGTAATGATTACGCAAAATGGCAAAATTATAAGCTTTCCGGAAATACAAGTCAGGCCTACGGGCCGATCAAGTCAAGGAGTAAGAGGAATAAGGCTCACGGGAGATGCAAAAGTTATCGGGATGGATGTAGTGTCGCGAAATGATAAAGAGGTAAAAATCTTTTTGGTTGCTGAGAACGGACTTGGTAAAAGAACGCGAATATCTGAGGTTAGAAACCAGAGGCGAGGCGGGCAGGGAGTTAGAATTGCTAACATAAATGCAAAGAGTGGCAAAATCGTATTTGCCGGGATACTGGAATCTGATGAAAACGAAGTAATTATTACGTCTCAAAAGGGACAAGTTGTAAAGATTCCACTTACTTCAACACCCCTTCTATCACGTAATGCACAAGGTGTAATTCTAATGCGTTTCTCCGATAAAAACGACAAGGTCGCAGCGGCTACCACAGTCTCCCCATAAAAACGCAAAACATAAAACCCAAAATTGGAGATTCCAACAATGACGACCTTAGTACCCAGGTGTAATCCTAAGACACCTCGAAGGTGTTTGTCGAAGGCGCTTGTCGTTGACAGACACCTTCGACTGTTCCACGGGGTTAGTGCCATCGATAGCGTCGACGGTGTTCTTCTCCGAAGAGGAGGTGCGAAGCTAGACAACCCGGAGGGTTGATTAGGTTGGAACCTATTCTTCTTTGGAATAACTTGTTCAATTAGATATAATTGAAACCTATGAGGATTGATGGGAGGAAGATTGCGCAAGAGATTCGCGACGAACTAAAAAGTGAGATCGAAGAGCTTTCAAAAAAGGGTATTACCCCTAAGATTGGAATAATCACGCTTGGACCTGAAACTTCTTGGGAGATTTACGTTCGCCAAAAAATAAAAGTTGCAGCAGAGCTTGGCATAAAAGCAGTTTTGATTAACCTGGCAGACGCAAGCGAAGAACAATTAGCTCGAACAGTTCGCGAAATAGATTCTGACTCTAACTATCATGGCATTATTATTCAAAGACCGATTCCTTCGAATTTTAATCGAGAAGTAGTAGTTAATTTGATTTCACCTGAAAAGGACGTGGATGGATTTAGGGATGATTCAAAATTTGAGATTCCAGTATGGCTGGCAGTTAAAAGAATTCTTGACGAGATAATTCGAATTTCGAATTTCGAATTTCGAATTTCGAACCTAGTGGTGGTGGGGAAAGGCGAGACTGCCGGCGGCCCCATAATTCGTGGCCTAAGAAAAATGGGAATCGACCCTAAAATTATTGATACGCGAACAAACAATCGTGATCAAATTTTAAGAAATGCTGATATTTTGATTTCCTGCGTAGGAAAGCAAAATATAGTTCGCGCTGACCAAATTAAAAAGGGCGTTATATTAATAGGTGTCGGAACTCACGGCGAAGATCTGGGGCTTCGAGGAGATTATAAGGTCGAGGAGATCGAAGATATAGCCGGAGCTTACACTCCAACCCCCGGCGGCGTAGGTCCGGTCAACCTTTCGTACTTATTCCAAAATCTAATTCAAGCAGCCTTTTCAGCGTCTAGTCGCTAGCGTTCAGCGTCTAGATATTATAGAATGGAAACCTCCTATGTTATACCGAATAGTTGTAATATTGTTATTTATTTTATTCATCCTCTTTTTTACTCAACAAGCATTAAGAAATTTAACTAAAACTACGAATATACAAAATCTCGAACAAAAAAATACAATAAAGAGTCCTAATCCATTGACAATAGAGTCAATGAGAGCGAGAAAATATGACGGAAGTGATTTGAAAATCGAGGAAGGGCTTGCGCCGGGATCAAATTATAATAGATATATTGCTTCGTACCTATCCGACGGGCTAAAAATTTACGGTCTTTTAACTATTCCTAATGAGACACCGCCGGAAGGTGGATTTCCGGCTATCATTTTTAATCACGGATATATCCCCCCCGAAGAATATAGGTCTGATGAGCGCTACGTTGCTTACATAGATGGGTTTGCCGGAAATGGTTATGTAGTTTTTAAACCTGATTATCGGGGCCATGGAAATTCAGAAGGCCGTCCTGAAGGAGCTTATTTTTCACCTGCGTACACAATAGATGTTCTTAATGCAGTTGCCTCAGTTAAAAGGCTAAAGGACTCCTCAGTTGTCAGTGGTCAGTTGTCAGTTGTGGACCCCGAGCGAATTGGCATGTGGGGACACTCGCTAGGAGGATCTATTGCCTTAAGATCAATGGTCATTAACCGAGACATTAAAGCAGGGGTTATTTGGGCGGGAGTTGTCGGAACTTATCAAGAAATATTTGATGAGTGGTGGAGTAAAAGAATCCGGCCAACATTTACACCCTCCGAGCGGGAAAGACAAGCGAATCGCCCCACAAGACAAAGCTTTATAGAAAAATTTGGTGAACCTTCTGATTCAAGCGAATTCTGGATATCTATTTCTCCAAATTTTTACTTGAACGATATTTCTGGACCGGTACAGTTACATCATGGAACAGATGACGAAACAGTTCCTTATGTTTTGTCAGAAAAACTTTACAATCGACTTAAGGCACTCGGGAAAGAAGTCGAATATTACACTTATGAAGGTGCCGATCATAATCTATCTTCTCCGGCGTTCAAGCTTGCCATCGAGCGATCGGTTGAATTCTTTGACAAACACCTTAGGTAGATGTAGAATCTTTCAAATGGTTTCCCCCGACTCAGACTCTCGATACCATCCCCACCCAGAGTCGCTTCCGCCTATAAACGGCGACTTTACAGGAAAAGATATTGTCTCGCTGACCCAATTTGACCGAACATCTATTGAAATCTTATTCTCAGAAGCGGCTAAAATGGAAGCAAATCTAAACAAAGGTACCGTTCCTCAAGTACTTAATGGAAAGGCTATGTTTTCATGTTTTAGCGAGGCTTCAACCAGAACTAGACTTTCATTCGAAAGCGCCCATCTCCGATTGGGAGGTGATCAACCTTTGCAGGGGCCAAACCTACCGCGTCTTGAGGATCCGTATTTTGACTATGATGTTTCGAGTTTGACATACTATCCCGATGTTATTGTGCTTAGGCACCCAGAGTCCGGTTCTAGCTTACGGGCGTCAGAAGCAATAAGAGAATCCGGCGGCCGCGTTGTCCCTGTCATTAATGCAGGAGACGGAATAAATGAGCACCCAACTCAGGCAATGCTAGATATGTATACAATCATGAAAAGACTTGGAAGGCTTAACAATTTAAAAGGTGTAATTTCGGGAGATCCAAGAAATCAGCGGGCAGTGCATTCCCTTCTTAACGCCCTTGCAATGTATGAGGGAAACCAAGTTTATCTCTTATCTCCCTCAGAACTTTCACTTCCTTCTGAAAAAATTGCCGACCTAAGGTCTAAAGGACTTTTTGTTAAGGAGATAAAATCCGGCCGACAAATTCCAAGAGGTGCGGATTTTTGGTATTGGACAAGAATAATGAGGGAGCGGTTTGACTCTGAGGAAGAATATGAAGCAGCAAAAGCCAAAGAGCAAAGATTAACGGCTCGTCTTATTGAGACTCGCGGCCGAGAAGACTTGTTTATAATGCACGTTGGTCCCGTTACTGACGAGGTGGATCAAAAAGTTCATGATAACGAGCCCCGCTTCATACCTTTTGAACAGGTTCGAAATGGACTATATGTCAGGATGGCGCTTTTGGCCCTGGTCCTCGGCAAAGTCAAATAAGTTGCCGTTAGGTGCCGCTACAATTCCACCCGTCGGGTGGCTTAGGGGGGGTTAGCTTGAGGCGGAGGAGTAGTTTTTGAGAGAGTAGCGCCAGAAGACAATTGATAGCCACAGAAAAACAGCGCCGACAATAAAGGATATTAAGACCGCAAACGGCGAGAGCAGTCCAAGAATCGCCTTTCCCGGATATGTCACCATTATGCCCACGGGGATTGCAAAAGTGAGAAGTGCGCGGAGAGGTTGTTGATAAATATCAATAGGAAATCTTCCCATCTGCGTCAAGTCTCGATAAAGCCAAATTGTGTTGTCCACCTCCGTAGTCAAAACGCCTATCGCAAGAACAAAAATATGAAATGCAAGTGCAATAATTAATCCATTTAAAATAAGACTGAAATACAAGATCGTGCTTGCGAGAGAAACGCTTCCTATGTTAATAATCGAAACGGCAACTAATCCAACTGAAAGAAAAATAATAGGTATGTCAAGCGGATCACCCCCACCAAAAAGAGAACGGAATAATGGCGAGAGTGGACGTGTTAAGAAAAAGTCAAAATCTCCGGTTACTATGTACCAGCGAAACCTATAAACTTCCCGCAAGAAAAACTGAGCAAAAACATCTATTATGTTAAATGTTGCAAAGAACAAAATCACCTCCCATAAAGAGTACCCGACTATTGCCCCTGTTCTTGTCGCAATAATTATCAAAAAGAGGAGGAAAAACACAAAACGAATCAGTTTTCCAAAAACAAAGAGTATAGCACCAAACCGAGATGTAAGAGCTATTTGCGAAGCTTTGGTGGTAAGTAACCACCAAACCCTTATGTATTTTCGGAATTCTCTCATTTCTCTTATCTTCCGTATGCCGTATAAACTCGCAGCCCTCTCTGCCAGATAAATTTAAGCACTTGCGACAATATAAGAATCCAGACAAACGATATAAGAATTCCCCTCATAATCTCAAGTGTCTCAAGCTGCCCTAGATAAATCTTGAGCGGGAAAAACAAAAGGTAGGTGAAGGGAAGAAGCTCGAGAATTGAAAAAAGCGGTTTTGGTAAAATATCAAGAGGAAATAGTCCCCCTGAGAAGAAAGTAAGAACCGTTATGAAAATGAATCGCGGAGCCCAAACTTCGGCACTCCAAAACCCAATAGACCCAAGCAGAAAATTTATGATAAAGTATAAAGCTAGGGCAAGCGCGCAAGAGACCAGAGCAAGCGCAATCAATCCTAAATTTTGCTGAATAAATATAGGTGGTTTAAGAATCAAAAAAAGGATAGTAAGTTCAATAGCTGAAAAAACTATATTCATTGCTTTATCGCCAAGGTCTCGCGAGAATTGATAGATAAAGTAATTTATTGGGCGAAGCAAGAAGTTAGACAGATTGCCGTTGTTTATTTCTTCTCCAACCTCATAGCTTCTATTTGAAATGACAATAGAACTTACAAGCGCTGTTCCAAGAATATAGGTAAGCATCAACTCCCGAGTATACCCTAAGATTTCTTGGCTCGGTGAAAGTAATGCCGACCAAAGAAAATACATTGTTAATATGGAAAGCACAAGTCTAGCTCGCCACATTATAAAATTTAATCTATAGGCAAGAGTCTGATCCCATGTATTTCTTGCAACCAGAAAATATTTATTTAGTTTCATCTTTTGATGTCCTTATTTCGGTGGCGCCTTGTTGAAATACCTTCCTTATAATATCTTCGATCTCCGGTTCTGCAATTATTACGTCTTCTACGGGCAGTTTTTTAAGAATTTGAGAAGATACATCGCTTATCCTTTTGTAAGGAACCGAAATTACCGCCTCAGGATAGGTGAATGATTTTAATTCTCCAAAGCTTTCCATTTCGCCGGGAACCACTTCCTTTCGAAGTGTTACCTTAACAATTCTGTAAGGCGCATGTCTCTTAACAAGATCAGAAAGCTTTCCGTCAAAAAGAATTTTTCCGTGATTTATGATAATAACACGCTTGCAAAGCGCCTCAACGTCTCTCATGTAATGACTTGTAAGAATTATGGTTGCGCCATATCGCCTGTTATATTCTTTTATAAATTCACGAAGTGTTTTTTGCATAACAACATCAAGTCCAAGAGTCGGCTCATCCAAAAATAAAACGCGCGGAGAGTGAAGGACTGATGATATAAACTCGCATTTCATTCTCTGTCCCAATGACAATTTTTTTACAGGCGTTTTTAGAATGTCTGAAACATCAAGGAGCGAAACTAGGGCATCGAGAGTTTTCTTAAATTTATCATCCGGCACCTCATAAATTTCTTTATTAAGGATAAATGTTTCCATTGGCGGCAAATCCCACCAGAGCTGGTTTCTTTGCCCCATTACAAGGGTTATTTGTTTTAAGAAACTATCCTTTCTGTCAGAAGGGGTAAAGCCTAAAACTTTTACGCTCCCGCTTGTCGGATAGAGAAGTCCTGAAAGACATTTTAACGTTGTGGTCTTTCCGGCGCCGTTTGGACCAATAAATCCAACAAGTTCGCCCTCGGCTATTTCAAAAGATATATCGTCAACCGCTTTTACTTCTTCATACTTTCGATTCACAAAAGAAGAGAGCGATCCCCAAAACCCCACCTCTTTTTTATTTACTCTGTAATATTTTGAAAGATTTTTAACCTCAATAGCATCCACTATAATATTCTATCGAATATTAATTTTAAATACTACCAATTTCAAATCATTACCAATTTCCGATGATTTTAATTGGATATTTGATATTTGAAATTAGAAATTTGAAATTGACTAGGGGCGGTTGCCCTGGTGGAATTTTTTGTGGATTTCTCGCAACTGAGGATTCGTAACGTGCGTGTAGATTTGAGTAGTTGATATGTTCTTGTGACCTAACATTTCCTGAACTGAGCGAAGATCGGCGCCATTCGACAATAAATCGGTGGCGAAGCTATGACGAAGCGTGTGAGGTGAGGCCTTAATGGGAATTCGTGCGGCCGCAACATACTTATCAACAATTCGTTCAATTGATCGGGGGGAAAGCCTCATTTTTTCGCCATCGTTTTCGAAGGATTTTTCTTTTGAGTACCTTATAAATGCCGGCTTCCATGGATCCTCCCGTTTCTCAAAATACTGTGAAAGCCAATTCGCCGCCGCATCGGACATAAAGACTACTCGTGCCCGGCCTCCTTTTCCTATTATGCCGAACTCGCGGGTGTCAAAATTAATTTGGTCGCGATTGAGCCTGGTAAGCTCTGAAACGCGAAGCCCGGTTGAAAAAAGCATTTCAAGTATGCTTCGGTCCCGCAGGGCTTTTTCGTCTTTTTTCGAAATGTCAACTGAATTAAACAAATCCTGAAGGTGATTTTTATCAAGAAACTTCAAAGATTTACTTTCTGATTTTGGTAAATCAATTTTGTCAGGAGATAAAGTTTCATGATCTGATCGAATTAGAAATTTTAAAAAGGAGCGAAGTGCAATAATATAATAGGACTGAGTAACGCGTTTAAGAGTCATGCCGCGCGCGTCTACAAAATTGGAAAGGTAAAGGCGGTATTTTCGAACCTTGTCGATATTAATATCCTTTATCCCTAGCCCCGGATAATTTTTGGCAAACCACTGATCAAATCTTTTAAGATATAAACGGTAATTGCGAATAGTTAACTTTGAAGAATTTTTTTCAATTTCTAAATATTCGAGAAATTGCTGAACATATCTTTGTATTTCTGAATTATTGTTTTCCATGTAAATTAGTACCGCCAATATATTAAACGACATAGCAAGAATTATGTCAACCCAATTAAAACGGGGTCAAGAAATAGCCCTTGAGGTTTCATAGGCTTTCAATCCCCCACTAAAGCTTGGTTTGCCAAATAAATATTTTTTTGATATAAAGAGGAAGAATGAATAAATTTATAGTACCTGCCGCCGTTGTTGCAATAATTGCAGCTGTTGGTGTAATTACTTATACGCTCGGGGTTGCTCAATCCGATAGGCAAGCCGCAACTTCTTATGTCACGCCGGCACCGAGCCCTATCTCCGAAACACCCGTACCAACCAGTGCGCCAACAAGTGAACCACAAAAAGCTTCGGGCAAATCTACAGTAATAGAAAATATTCAAGCGGCGGTTCAATCAAAAAACTATGCGGCCCTTGAAGGATACATGGCCGACAATGTAAATGTCCTTCTTTATGCCACTGAATGCTGCGGAATTGTTTCGAAGCAAAAGGCGATCGAACAACTGTCTTATCTAAACGGCGGGACGCCTCCCTGGGATTTTTCCTCAAACAGCCAAATAGCGCAAAAACTAATTAATGCCGATCCTGCTAATTTTACGAATAGAATAATTGGAATTGCTTCAAACGGCATGGTCGTTTCGTTTAGCTTAAACAGCGAAAGCAAGATCGATAAAATCTTTATCTCCGCCGACTACAAACTCATCTCCCCCTAATGGTTTATTTTCGAAGATTAGCAGCTAGCGGATAAACTGCCTTGTATGTTCTTTGAGCAAGTTCTGCCCCAATTATTACTAGTTCGGGAATCTGATGATTTCCAATACCGGGATTATCCGATATTTCATTTCTTTCTCCCTTTAAATATTTTACATATTCGTTCACAAGTTCCATACCTGATGGTTCTCTTCTTAGAATCTCCGCCATTGCTGAAGCTCTCTTTTGTGTATCAAGATATACCTGAGCTTGTTCGCTTATGTCAAGTGATGCCGCTACGGATGAAGTCTCTCTTGCGTGTCGAATCAAATGGACAACTCCCCTTGCCATTACATCTGTTTTGCTTCTCACATAGCTTGTTCCGCTACTGCCACGCTGCTTGCTGTAGTTATTGAGCCATAGGCAATATCCATAAGTAAGATAAATGGGCCAATATATCCATTATCTAAGCTAATAAGCGCAGACATTTGGATAGTATCAGCTAATTCTTCTCGTATGTAAGAGGAAGCAAGAAATCTTGGTGTAATTCTTCCACCTCTCTCGCTTTTTTTTCTCGCATTAAGGTCACGTAATCTTCTTGTCACCAC
>CAYHUY010000002.1:60283-70061 GCA_964360265.1 uncultured Gammaproteobacteria bacterium
ATTGCGTGAGTAATAGCTTCTATAGACATAATCAGAGAATTATATCACAATCATTTTCTTTAAAGTAGAAATTTGTCATAACGGCCTATAGTAGGGTAGGGTCAATAAAAACCCTGAAGGGAGAGAAATAGGGAAATAAATTATCAGCCAAGGTAGAAAGGAGTGAATATTTTTACAATTTTTATCGATTCGGCGTAAAATATGGCAAATTTGGCCTCACTCACGAATTACTCTTTCATGTCGTAAAAGTATTATTGTACGACATAATGTATATTCGTTCTCCCGGACTCGCAGAGTATAATTGCGCTATAAGGGGGCGCACGAGTAGATGAACATGAATTCGTAGATGAGGACACCACTTATAAAAAGGCATTCACGCATATAGGGGAACCCCCTCGAAAGCACTCTCGGTACACATTTAGCAATCTAGGGGCGTATAGCGCCCGCCCGCTTTGCGCTTTGGGGGTTCAGTTTAGGTTGCTAAATCAGTCTAAACAATCATTTTTAGCCTCAGATATTGGCGCTTAAAGACCTGGCCTTTATTCCCCCTTCCTCAAGAAGAGAGTTCACAAAAAGACCTTTCGTATTTTTTTCGTTTAAAATCGAACACTTTTGCCCCGCACATGCATGCTCACGGGTGAGCAAGAGGTGCTTGCAATGAGCTTGTCGAACTGTGAAAAGTAGCTCTACTTGGGGAGACCGAAAACAAGGCTAAATCAAGGCTGTGAAAAGTCGCTTGTGTAGGACCAGGATGAATAAAAAAGTTATCCACAAAATTATAGGATGCTAAACTATATCAAACCCACTCGTATATTTTCTCCACCAAATCCTTTTAGGGTATAAATTTTTACCATACTCCCCTACCCCCAGAGATTTAGTAATATTTAAAACTTGCGAAGCAATCTTAAAAACCCCAGCGTGAGAAGAAAATTAGAATCAAAACCGAAAGAAATCCTACCCATATATATTCCCAAAATACCCCCCGGAATAGTCTCTTCTCTATCCAGGCACGAGTTAAACCCGAATACGCATAAAAAATTCCTGTTAGAAATATCGAATAAATTGAGGCATTAATTGGCCACATGGTTAATATTAAAGAAAGCTCTGCAAGACTTAATGCAATAAAAACAGATAAAAATAATGCTTCCGGTACAAACTTTTTCTCCAGGCTATATATCCACAAAGACTGAAAATTAAGAAAAAAAGTTGTGGCTAAAATTATAGTTGACGAAAGGTATACGGGAAGCCTTAAGGAAAATATAACATTAGTAAGGAGAAAAAGCGTGACTATCGTTATTATAAAAGATACAATTCTTGCACTTCTAAGAAGGGTTATTGTTCTAATAGTAGACACTGCAAAAATATTCTGTGTTAGAAAAAGGGAGTAAAGACCAAGTGCGTAAATTGAAGTTAGAATAAGTCTGGTAAAAAGCCTCGCTGGAATTAATGGGTAAAAAAGAGAAAACGAAGCCGTATAGAAAAGGGGAAGTATTAATATTGGGTAAAAAAATGTTTCTTTTACGTCATTTTTTATTGAAGCATATAGTAAAATCGCAGTTGAAACACTAAGAATCAGAGCAGAAACAAGAAGTGGCAAGCCTGAAAGATACTCTGATAAAAACAGAGAGAAGGATAAAAGCACTACGCTCCCTACAAGTTTTTGTCTCTTTGAAAAAAACAAAATTTTCTTGAATTTACTCATCGCAATTACCACTAACCAAGATTACTATAAACTTCCTGTACGTCATCTAGCGCGTTTACTTTCTCAATAAGACTTAATGCCCTGCTCTGCTCCGCGGTATCTAAAATCACATAATTTATTGGTACATACATAATTTGCGCGCTATCTATATTCACACCAGAACCTTCCAAATTTAATCTTACTTTTTGAAAATCTTTGGGATTTGTATAAAAGAACATTAAATCCCCCTCCTCCTCAATGTCTTCTATCCCAGCGTCTATTGCTTTACTTAAGATATCTTCTTGCTCAAGGCCCTCTTTTTTAACAATAAACTCACCTCGTTTTACGAACATATGAGAGACTGATCCAGTGTTTGCAAGTATCCCTCCGTTTTTCTCAAGCAAATTTTTAATTTCCGCAACTGTTCTCTGTTTATTATCAGTTAAGGCCTCAATCATTAAGGCCACCCCGCCGGGACCAAATCCCTCATAAAGAAGTTCTACAGCGCTTTGACCTCCCCCACCTTTTCCCCGGTCAATGGCACGCTCGATATTCTCCTTGGGCATATTTGATGCTCTTGCTTTATCAATAGCAAGCCTTAGCTTGAAATTGCTCTCGGAATTTGTGACGCCACCCGCGTTTCTGACCGCAATAGTAATGGCTTTAGAATGTTTTGTAAAGAGCTGCCCGCGTTTGGCATCGGCAACTCCCTTTTGTCTTTTAATTGTTGACCATTTTGAATGACCGGACATAAGGGTATTATTATACGTTTGTTGCTTGACTTTTTCAATAAATTTACCTACAATAATTCGCATTCGAATTAAGTTCAAAATGACTACCTCCGCATCACGCACTCTTGCAATAAAATATGCTTTGGAAAATAATTGGCAGAAAGCATATGTTGAGAATAAAAAAATATTCAATGAGACTCCCGAAGACGTAGATACTCTTAATAGACTAGCCTACTCTCTTATAAAACTTGGTAAATTTCAAAAAGCCAAAACATTTTATCAAAAGGTTATAAAGATAGACAAAACCAACCCAATTGCTCTAAGGAATTTGAAAAGACTTGAAACGATCTCAAAACGTGGGTTGGGTAGCTTTGAAACTCAACGTAACATATCAAACAATGGTGTTCGTGTAAATCTTCAGGATTTATTTATAGAAGAAGCTGGTAAAACAAAAACTATCGATCTTAAAAATCTCGCAGACAAGAAGACGCTGTCTATTCTTCAGCCAGGAGACACGGTGAATTTACGGATAAAACGCTCAAGGGTATTTGTTCAAATGCAGGATAACACTTTTATAGGGATGCTTCCTGATAGCATTGGCATGAGAATGATTCCCTTAATGAATGGTGGAAACAAGTATTCTGCATATATTAAGGCCTTGGAAGAAAATTTAGCTACGGTATTTATCAAGGAGGAGAAAAAGATGGCAAAATTTAAAAATTATCCATCATTTACGCAAACTGCAGTCTCTCATATAAGATCTACACAGGGTAAGTGATTGAATGTTTACTTTTTTTTAAACGAAATCTTTCTTTTTAAAGAATGGGTCGCCCACAAAAGAGATATGATAAATATTAAAGCGAGTAAAATCCAAAACATTCCTTGATTATATCAGATTCAATTTAATGTTTTTGCAATATCAGAACCCAAAATAATCACGACGTCGGCAATCGAAGCTTCCAACCCATTTTCAACCTTTAAATCAAGAAGTTTTTCCAGTCTTGCGATTGCTGGTGAACCATTCTTTATTCTGCTTGTTATTTTAGAGTCTTTATATTCCTCTGTTCTTATAGACAAAACACTGTAGCCAAGAGTCGTTAACATACTAGAAACCATTCCCCCCATGCCATCTATACCTGTTGCATTCACTACTTCAACTGTGATTTTACCGTTAAAAATTTTCCTGTCCCTAAAATTATCTTTTATTTTAGATAGCTGTTCATTTTTACTTAGCCCATCCGAACCACGCACAACTTCCGCAACAATATCATTCCTTGATATGGACTCACCGACTAAATATATCCTTAAAAGATCATAATGGTTAAGACCGGACAATTTAAAATCATAAGCATTTAAGTAAACTTTAAACATGGATCTAAAACCCAATAAGTCCTGCTCGAGGTTTTCAAATGACAGCTTTTTTTTTGCCACAATCATCCCATCTATTGGAACCCCAAGTTCGATTGAATTACGCAACCTCGTTTTATTTAAGAATGATTTCCCTTGAGAAGGAAATTTTACAACTACGGCTTCCCTCTGTAATTTGTCCAAATGAAGAAGGTAAGCGTTGTCATCTATGAGTAAAACATTAAAGGTGCTATCGGTAAATGAACTATTGACGATAAGTAAATATGCCCTATATGATAAAGACAAAAAGGCCAGAATTCCAACAACGAACAAAAAGATAAAAACCAATTTTAATGTATTATCCTTTCGCATGAGAGTTCTCTTTTAAGGTAAAACTTTCAATATCTCGCGCGCGATATTCATCAAGAAGCTCTATTTTATCGTCTTTTAAAATTTTTGCGATATATTCTCCGCTCGTAAAATGTGGAACAACAACATAATCTGCGCCTGCTTTATAAAGAAGCATTGCGTCCTCGCGATCGGGAGCGATCATTATAATTTTTGCTTTACTAGCCGAACTCTTAATTGCTTTGATTAGATGCAGATTGTCTTCAGCGTCTGAGACCGTAGATATTACAATTCTTGCCTGATCGATTTTAGTCTGGTTAATTATGTCAATGTCAGCGATATCACCAAAAACCGCTAGAGTGTTTTTATTTTTAAGATTTGCTACTACATCAGGGTTAAAATCTACTGCGATAATTTTTGAATTCCCTTCCTTAAGAACCGTTTTAAGTATGCTTTCCCCTGCTCTATTTACGCCTGCAAGCACTATGTGATCCTTGAGTTCCCGTATGTAAATCCCGTTTGTATCTCTTATATTCTTCCTTTCAAAAATATCAAGAAATGGGCTTAACATTTTATACAGAAAATTGCCATTCATTATCGTATATGTCGAGATGGCAAATGTCGTTATCCCAATAAACGTTATAAGTGAAACTATTTCGTCTGATAAATGGCCTATCTTGTTTCCCAAAAATATTAAAATCAGACTGAATTCTGAAATTTGAGCTACCGTTAAACCCGCAAGAAAAGAAGTTCTTTTTTTATGTCCTAACAAGCCCATAATCGCCATCATGATTAAGGGATTACCGATAACTACAAATATTGAAAGAATGATCCCGGGGACAAGTACTCTACCAAAGTCTGACACTACCATCCCCATACCTAGAGTAACAAAAAAAATGATTATGAAAAAATCCCTGAGAGATCTTGTTCTGCTTGAAATATGAAATGATTCTTGCGAATTTGCTAGTGCAAGACCAGCCAATAAACCCCCTATCTCAATTGAGAAACCGACATATGCGGAACTAACTAATGCCGCCACTCCAAAAGCCCAAGCGATACTGAAAAGAAAAAGTACTTCCTTATTTTGCGCGATTCTTTTTAATATTGCCGGAAGAACATTCCTACTAAGAATTAAGACTAATAGAAAAAGTGCGGCGCCTTTTACTAACACCAATCCTATGTCCCAGGCTGAAACCGATTCAATGCTTGAGTTTGAAAATCCGGACAAAATTATTAGAGCGATTATTGCAAAAAGATCCTGGACCAGTAAAAGTCCTACTGAAATTTTTCCATACAAACTGTTGAGATCTTTTTTGTCAGAGAGAAGCTTTACTATTATTATCGTGCTTGAAAAAGTCAAAGCAATTGCTATATAAAGTGATGCAACAAGAGTAAATCCCAAAATTTGGGAGATTGCAAATCCTACTACTGAAGTGAAGACTATCTGCCCTATGCCCGTTGCAACTGCGGTTTTACCGACAGATTTTAAATCCCTTATCTTAAGCTCAAGTCCCAGCATAAAAAGAAGAAGAGTAATGCCAATTTCTGCCATGAATCTGATAACGTCTCTATTCTCTATTGTTAGTAGTCCAAGAGGCCCAATTATTATCCCTGTCAAAATATAGGCAAGGATTGGGGGTTGTTTAATTAATTTAAAAAGGATCGACAATAAAGAGGCAACTATCAGAACTACAGTAATCTCAATAAATATTGGATCCATGCGCGTTATTTAGTTTATTTAAATAACGGTACAAATGCAAGAATAATGCTTGGCTCATACTATATGCCCTTGAACTTGCTCAGAAACTGCGCAAGATCTTTCGCGAGATCACTTTTAAAAGAAACTGTTTCCTTGGTTCTTGGATGAGAAAATGAGATTTTACTCGCGTGTAAAAAATGACGGTGCAGGAGTTTTCTATCATCTCGGCTTATTTTTCGACCGGCATATAGCGCATCTGCAAAAACCGGGTGACCAATATGCCTCATATGTATTCTGATTTGGTGGGTCCTTCCAGTCTTTGGATAGACTTCGATTAAGCTTAAAGATTCGATAGCTTTCGAACCTTTCGATTTGAAATTTGAAATTTGAAATTGAAAATTGGAAATTACGCGGTAACGCGTCTCAGACTCACGACCTCCTGGCAAAATACCAAACTTCATTCTATTCCATGGCAGCCTACCTACCGGAACCTTGATCTCTCCAGATTGCGGACTAACTTCCCCATGGACAAGCGCAATATAGGTTTTATTTACCAAACCATTTTTAAACTGACCTTGAAGATTCGTAAAACTTTCCTCGTTCTTTGCCAGAATCATAACCCCTGAAGTTTCCTTATCAAGCCTATGGACCACGCCTCCGCGTTTTCTAAATTCCGAATCTTCATCAGTTTTCAGTTTTAAGTTTTCAGTTTTAAGTTTTTCTTCCACCCACCGCTGCACTGTAAAATTATCAGCTGCTGTGTCCACATTATTCACAATCATTCCAGCCGGCTTATTAACAATAATAATATCATTGTCCTCATAAATTATTGCAGGAGTTTCTTTCATTTAGAACTTTAAGAGTTTTTGATTTATAAAGATAAGAATTAACGTTGAAAATATGAGGAAAACGCTTATAATCTGCGCTATTGAAAAAGGAGGGATCACAATATGTCTTCCAGGATCAAAAAACTGAAAAATGAAAGCAGTAATAGCAACAAGTAATAAAAAGGCAAGAGACATTGTTCCGTCTTTTAGGGTATATCGATAATGCGATCTTATAAAAAACAAGAAAATAAAAATAAACAGCACTAAAAAAATAAGAGACACGTAAAATGGTCCTATAGAAAAAGCTCGCACAACTGTATCAAAAACGTAAAGCTGCATAAATGATATAGTGAAAATATCGTAAATTCTTGCCAATGCGTTACTTTTCCTATAGATAATGTAAAGTGCAAACGCTCCGCCTAAAAAGAATCCAAGAATTGAAAGTCCTGGAAACTTTATCAAGTGGAAAAACTTAAATACGTGAAAAAGCGAAAGGTCTTGATTATTCAATACATATAGAAATCTGCTGAAAAAAAGTGCAATAACAAAAGCCGCAACGGCCGAATCGAAAATCCAAGATACAGAGATATTCTTTCTTAGTAGAACAAAATCTTGTCGTGAAACAAGATGTAAAATAAAAGAAGAAACAAAAAATATTGTTGGTAAAAATACTAATTCCATATGTTTACCCCGCACCCCAATGTCCCGACCCGCTTCGCAGCAAGGCGAGCTGCAAGGTCGTGGATGCGGGGTTTACTTTTTCCTTATTAAAATCCAAAAGAGCGATATAAGAAACTTTTCCCTGATCAATCCTACCAGCAAAATACCAAATCCTATAGAGAAAAAGACCGCTCCTACTCCAAAAAGGTCTGCTACTCCACCTGCCGCCATTATAGGAATAATAGAGAAGATTCCAATCATTGCAAAAAGCAATCCATATATTTTTGAGCGGAAATCTTGCGGAATAATCTCTTGTATCACTGCTTGACTCGGAACAAAAATTAAGGCGTTTGCAAAACCCGCTATTAATGCTAGCAGCAACACAAAATTAAAAACATTAAGTTTTATATATGCCGGCGTCAATAAATTGATTGTCCCTATTATCTCTTGAGCTAAAATTCTTGAAGTAAACGGTAACAGCATTAAAACAATCCCTGATAAGAGAATTCCCAGATTCATAAGTTTCTCCTTCTTAACATTGTTAAAGACGCTTCCTATTAGGAATGCAGACATTATCATTCCTACCGCTGCCGGCGCAAATAAAATTAAAGACATATCCTCTGTTGGGATTTGGAGTATATTTGTTGCATATCCTGGAATAAGCGCCGCAAGAACAAAAATTATTATTTGAGAAAAAATTAACAAAAAGAATGCATCGCCAACTGATTTTGTTTTTTTAAGAATCAAGAAACTTTCCTTAAATGCCTCCCATATTGACTTGCGAGTCGTGGGTCTATTTGTTTGTATCTCGAAACGTTTTATTGTTGCACTGGGAATTAAAAAAGCAAAAATAGCGGCGAAAAAGAATATGAGAGAAAGAAATAAGAAAATGCCTGATCTACCCAAAGCGCCAACTGCTGGCCCTGCTATAACATATCCAATAAGTATCGATCCAAATAAACCAATACCAAAAATTGAGTTGGCGGCAATCAAGTTTTTACGCTTAACGAGTACGGGTATAAGAGGAAACTCTGCAGGAACATAAAACTGCGTTATTACAGATACTATAAGAGTTATAAAATAAACAAGCAAAAGTGAATTAAAATTAAAAAACAGAATAATCAAAATGGCAGCACGAAGCAGGTTCCCTATAACTAATATTTTTTTCTTATTTGCAATATCTGCAACTATCCCTCCAATAAAGCTTAAAAGAACTTGGGGAACAAGTATTGTAAAAAGAAGAACTGCTACTGCAAAGCTTGATGATGTCAAGTAGAAAACCAAAAATATCAAAACTATGTTTAGCATATTAAAACCAATCTGTGAGAAGAATACAGATAGCGAGAAAGAAAGGTATGGAGGATACGAAAGAAGCGCAAGAATTTGATTGGAGGCTAATTTTTCTAAAATATACCTCATCGTATTGAGACGTCCTTAGCGCGACCGCTATAAGAGGCGTCCCTTGTATCTATTACAACACTATCGCCAACATTAATAAAGAGGGGCACTCTAACATTCATTCCGTTTTCAAGTGCTGCATCTTTGTAAACGTTTGAGGCCGAATTTCCACGAACTCCGGGGGGGGTATCGGCGACTTTCAAGGTGACTTTTGGCGGCAGGATCAGATCAAGTGCTTCATCGCCAAAAAACTGAATCGAAACAGTATCCCCTTCCTTGAGAAATTCTATACCGAATAAATTTTTTACGAGGATAGCCTTTTGTTCAAAAGTTGCGGGATCCATAAAGTATGCACTCTCCGCAGTCTTATAAAGAAATTGGTAATCGCGTTTATCAAGCCCTATATCTTTAACACTTGCGCCGTTCGTGAAGCCTTTTTCAGTTGTCGAACCGCTCCGCAGGTTTATAACTTTAACTTTAATATTGGCAGATCCTCTTCCCATTTTTATATGCTCAAAGTTGAGAACCTTGAATATTTGTCCATCCTCTTCAAATGTAGCGCCGTTACGAAGTCCATTAACCGAAATCATAATCACTTATTGTACCATTATTCTTCAATCCCCGCCATCCCAAGAAGCGCCCCTAAGGCTCTTCTATTTAGTGAACTCTTGGAAGATTTGATACCAAGGTGGGAGGCAAGGGTTGAAAGAGTACCTTTATATAATGGTATATCAACCTTATGCCCTGTCATTGTAGAGATGTTTCTTATATTAAGGCCTCGTCTTTCGGCGTCTTCAAAAACTTCTCTAAGAAACGCTCTTACGCCACCAAATTGCGGATGGAATCCATCTATGGAAACTCCGTTAGTTATTTTGTCCTTCGCCGCTCCCAATGGCTCTCCCTCACTGTATTGGTTCACAAATTCTAGCAATTTATCTCTTGAACTAGCAGTAAAGTAGTTACCACTTCCCGACTTAGAATTAATTCCTAACAATTTCCTCAGTGTGAGAAAAGAGCCCCTTAACATGGGATGATTAATTCTAGCATGCCCTAAGACGTATGAATATGATATATTCGCTCTTTGTTC
>CAYHUY010000003.1:0-55012 GCA_964360265.1 uncultured Gammaproteobacteria bacterium
ACAATCAACTTCATTGTTTTTCGTGCGGGGCGTCTTTTACGCCGCCCCGGACCTCTTTCTTTATAACTTTGCCTGCCGAATCAAGTTCGAGGATAACTGCCTGGGCTATTCCAACCTCTACGCTTGAGATTTGTTCGTCTGGAATGTTTTCGAGATATTTGAGAAGCGCACGAATAGAATTTCCATGTGCCACAACAAGCACATTTTTCCCAGATTTTACAATCGGTTCGATGCTTTTTTTATAATACGGCATCGCGCGCTCGTAAACGTCTTTTAAGCTTTCTCCATTGGATAAAGGGTAGTCCCAAGCCCTTCGGATTTTTATAAATTCTTCTTCTCCAACCTGTTTTTCTATTTCCCATTTATTCTTTCCCGTAAAATCGCCATAGTTTCTTTCTTTTAATGCATCGACAAATTCGGTTTGGACATTTTCTAAATCTATTACCGTTCTTAATTCGTCCAAAGTTTGACGGCAGCGCGCTAGGGGAGAGCAGAATACGGCATCAAATTTAATATCTTTAATTAATTCAGCAGTTTTTCTGGCCTCAACTCGTCCTGCTTCGCCTAAATCAATATCTGTCCATCCTGTCCAAAGGCCTTTTGCATTCCACTCAGATTCACTATGTCTAACCAATGCAAGATAACTCATATTCCCAGGATGTTGATTGAAAACAATATTAGGTTATTTATGATTTGTCCTAGAGAAAATCCGCCCATGGGGAAGAAAAGTAAAAAGAACAAAATAAATATACCAAATTGTTGAATTGACAGGTAGCTTCGGGCTATATCATCCGGTAGAATTGCGGCTATCACTTTGCTGCCATCAAGAGGAGGAATGGGAATTAAATTAATTATTGAAAGCATCAGGTTATAGATAACAACAAGAAAAAGAAATGACTCAATTGTTGCCTCAAGCGGCCCGCCTAGACGCGAGGCTGGTAAAAATCGTATGATTTGGGCAGAAATCAACGCTAAAGCTATATTAGTCAGAGGTCCTGCAAGTGCGACTAGAGCCATATCCTTTTTGGGATCTTTAAAGTGAATCGGATTTACGGGAACAGGCTTTGCAGCACCAAATATAACAGGGGAACCAGAAAACACAAGAAGGGCAGGGAGCAAAACGCTCATAAGTGGATCAAGATGAGGAATAGGATTAAGTGTCAGCCTACCCATGATGCGGGCTGTTGGATCACCAAGTTTATCGGCAACTACTCCATGCATTAACTCATGCAGAACGGCAGAGAATATAAGAATTATAAGCGGAATCAAAAACTCCATATGTATATTATACAAGAGAAACCCTTTATATTTTAATTTATTTTAAATATGGCCCTTAGAGCGGGAAAAAATCACCTGCTTGTTTTGGGGCCATATTATCAAACCATCTAAGCATCCATCTCTCCCTTTTTGGCTAACTTCTCTTTTGCTTTTTCAGCATCCTAGGAATTGCCTTTTGTATATATTGTATTTTTACCAACCCGCGATCTTACTAATGTCTGTCCTTTCCTTTGTACTTTCTCGATGAACCGTGGCACTTGCCCTTTTGGGATCTGCGTTTGGACGAAGGATTTTTCCACATTATAGCAATTGAACTGATTGTTTCAAGCCCTCAATTTGGAAAGCCTCTTCGCTTTTGATATCTTGACAAAGGCTGATACAATAGGCTAATCTACAATAAGAACAATGCCTAATCCTGAAAGTTTATCTCGCGATCCCTCAAAACAACATTATTCAGAAAAGGGCGGACATTTATTTCGCGGGCTTGCAGCCCGCCAAAGATCCAATTTTGAATCACGATTTCCAAATACACCGTATTTACGTCCTCACCCCGATACAGAATTCACCAGAAGAAGATTTATGATGAGAGACCCAAGTAGCGGGAAGAAAAGAGAAGGTTAGTCTTTTTTTGGCTGCCAAAAGTCCTCTCCCACTGAATTCCATGGAAGTCTTCTCTCGTCAGGGTTCTTAGCGTCAAACTTCTGATTTACAAAATAGAAAAGCTCTATGTCTTGATTTGACAAGTTTGCCATTCCGTGCGCAACTCCACGGGGGATATAAAGAAGTGAGGATTGTCCCGCCCCTAAAGTAATTTTCATCATAACACCATTTGTTTTTGAATCTTTTCGCAGATCCAATAGTCCAACCAATAAAGAATCGGAGGGTGGTAAATAAAAAATATCCTCCTGTTGAAAATGAAGATGCCATCCCTTAATGCTTCCCGGAAGAAGTCTTGAGCGGTTTATTTGGACAACCTCAAAATCTTCGATCCCCGTAACTGTCCCATTTTCCATTCGGATTATTTCTGAAAAATCTCCATCTTCACCAATAAAATTTTTGACGGGGATAATTTTGATACCATCAATTGTAGGTTTGGCAGAGTAGTCTTGAACGTAAATTTCTCCTCGACTTTTTTCGTCAATATCATTAAGTGTCAATTTGTTCATATTTTTATTATATCAAATTCTCTGCCTTTTCAAAAGGTTGATGATTGATTGCCGAGTACACTTTATGTTAAAATTAATAATACTTAAACGAGAGGACGGTATAATGAGTGGCAAACAACTTAGAACTCAAAACTCAAAACTCAAAACCGAATAACCCAGCAACGTCTATGGCGCAGTTAATGGCCAAGGTGGGCTCGGATCTCCAGGTTCTTCAAAAGGGGCAAACCGTTACAGGGATAATCAAAAAACTTACCCCACAAGAGATTCTCATGGATATAGGAGCAAAGGGAGATGCTTTGGTTATTGAATTTGACCGCCAAAATCTTGAAAATCTTCTGGCGCTTTTAAAAGTGGGTGATCGGGTTTCCGCTACAGTAATATCCGCAGAATCCGAGGAAGGATTCCCTGTTGTATCACTACGTCGAACTTTGGATGACATAATCTTTGAAAAGTTTAGTAAGCTTTCAAAACTCGAGGAAGCACTGGAAATTGAAGTGATAGATGCGACGCGCGGCGGGTATTTTGCGCAAACCTCAGAGGGTGTTCGCGGTTTCCTACCCTTATCCCAAGTGATTGATGAGTCGGGAAGTTTGACCGGCAAAAAAATACAAGTAAAGCTCCTTGAGGTAGATAGATCAAAAAAGAGAGTAGTATTTTCTCAAAAAGCCTTAACTTATATTCTAGATCCGGATGAAATCAGGAAACTTATAAAGAGAGACGATGTTGTTGAAGGTGAAATCACGGGTATTACGCCTTATAGTCTATTCCTTTCTATTAGAACGAAAAAAGACGCCAAAAGCCTGCCTGCCGGCAGGCAGGTGGAAGGGTCTCGCCCTGAGCTTGTCGAAGGGTTTATCCATATCTCGGAAATTTCTTACGAGCGAATTGATAACCTTGAGTCTCAATTTAAGAAAGGCGATAAAATTCGCGCCCAGGTAATTGAAGTTGATGCTTCTAATAGACGAGTAAACCTCTCAATTAAAAGAACCAAAAAAGATACATTTTTGGAAGCAAAAGTTAAATACAAGCCAGAGGATAAAGTAAGAGGTGCAGTAATTAAAGTGAGTTCAAGGGGAATAATGATTGCGCTTGAAGAAGGAATCTTGGGGCTTATCCCGCAGGATAAAATTCCCCACTTCACTGAAGCTTCGCGGGGCAAGCCAGCAGGGTATAATGTTGGTGACATAATAAACTGTGAGGTAGTTGAGATAGACCAACGGCGCCGTGTGATAATTTTATCGCCAATCTTGAAAGCAGTACCAATAGGGTACAGATAGCCACTAGCAACTAGCAAAGGCGGCAATATGCTAGATGCCGAAATTATTATGGCAATTAAAACAGCATTTGTGTGTTCAGGCTGTGGATATGAATCAGGCAAGTGGTATGGTAGATGTCCTAATTGCTCTTCCTGGAACTCTTTTTCTGAGGTAAAACTTGAGACGGCTTCCAAAAAAATCCAGTCGGTTTTAGATGTTGCAACTTCGCTTGTACCCACACAGATTGGCAAAATAAAAAGTGCGGGAATATCCCGTTTCACAACCGGGTTCTTGGAGTTTGACCGCGTACTTGGCGGTGGAATTGTTACAGGTAGTGCAGTTCTACTATCGGGGGATCCCGGGGTGGGAAAATCAACTTTATTACTTGAACTTGCTAAGAATTTCGCTCAAAGTTCCAAAAAACAAAAAACTGATAGCCGGGTTCTCTATGTCTCAGGTGAAGAGTCTGAAGGGCAGATTAAGATAAGGGCAGAAAGAATTGGGGTAAAAGAAAATGACAGTCTTTTTATATTCGCAAGCGGTGATATTGACCAAGTGATAAGCCAAGCCGCGGCGCTTAAACCCAAACTATTTATAATTGACTCAATCCAAACTATGAGTTCTGGGCAGTTCCCCGGTTTTGCAGGAAGTCTGCCTCAAATAAGACATGCTACCGCACGCCTTGTATCCTTTGCCAAAAAGAATGGAATCCCTGTCTTTATAGTCGGACATGTCACTAAAGAAGGCGATGTAGCAGGACCCATGCTCCTTTCCCACATGGTTGATTGTGTATTGTACCTTGAGGGAGAAAATCTATCAGGGACAAGAATCCTACGCGCTTTTAAGAATAGATTCGGTGATGCCTCTGAAGTTGGAATATTTACAATGGACGAGAACGGAATGAAAGAAGTTTCCGACTCTTCTTTCTTTATCGCAGAAGAGAGCCAAAAGGTTCCCGGATCATGCCTCACCGTTCTCATGGAAGGAAGCCGTCCCATACTTGTTGAAATTCAATCACTTGTTGTTCCGTCAAGTCTCTCATATCCCCGAAGGGTATCAAACGGGATATCGGAGAAGCGGCTGGAACTCTTGCTTGCAGTGATTCAAAAACACGCAAAAATCCCACTTGACCGCGTAGATGTGTATATCAATGTTGTCGGTGGTCTTAAGATTAGTGAGACAGCCGCAGATCTTGCAGTTTGTCTTGCCGCCATCTCTTCATTTAAAAACAAATCAATAAGTGCCGCTCCTGCCATAGCTGAAGTTGGTTTACTTGGCGAATTAAAAGAGGTTGTTAATCAAAGGGTCCGCATTAAAGAAGCAAAGAAACTTGGTTTCAGGAATATTTTAACAAACGATAGTTGCAAATTCTTAAATGATATAATTAGAACTCATGAAAAATAAACCTAATCCAGCATCTAGCGGACAAAATTCAACCCCGATTAACTCCGATTCAATAGGGGTAAAATCGGGATCAAAATTAAAAAAATCAAAGAGAAGCGGAATGGATGTTGTGGCCATTGGTTCCGGGGTATTACAAAACATAATGTTGCCTCCTCGGGTGATTCGCCAAATTGCCGAGGAAGTAGCAAAAACCGTAACTAAAAAAATATCGTTAAGAAGAAAAAAAACCCGCAAAGCAAACATAAAAATCGATAATCCCGTATTTCTTGACACGTCGGCAATTATTGACATGAGAGTTTTTGAATTGGCAAAAATCGGTGCATTGTATGGAACTTTCATTGTGCTTGAAAGCGTGCTTTCAGAACTCAAAAATATTGCAGATTCGCGGGATTCTCTCAAAAAAGAAAGAGGAAGAAATGCGCTTGATGTGCTAGATAAATTCAAAAAGACTCGCGGAATAAAAGTTAAGATATTAGCTGATACAAGTGCGCGACCAGTTGATGAGTCTATTATTGATTATGCCAAGAAATATCGCGGCAGAATTATTACGTGCGACTATAATTTGTCCAAAAAGGCTAGGATTTCAGGCGTTAAATCAGTAGACCTTTATGAGCTCGCCAATATCTTAAAAACAACTGCCATTCCCGGAGATGAGTTTTTTGTAAAAGTTATTCAGGAAGGTAAAGGGGCGAATCAAGGAGTAGGTTATTTACCAGATGGCACTATGCTTGTTGTTGAAGAAGCAAAAAGTCTACTTGGAAAAACAGTTCAAGTTCAAGTTTCACGCATTATCCAAACAGACGCGGGCAAAATTCTATTCTCCAAACTCAAAACATAAAAATTAATATCCAATCATTAGGAGTTTCTCTAAGGTTGCCTTAAAACCGTGAAAATTTGAGGAGTAAATGGTGAAATTTTCACAGTTTACAATAAAAAGGAGTAAGAATGCCTGCCCAACACTCCTACCCCTATTTAATGTCTCGAAGGCAATGAGAGAATTTCAAGACATGAAAAATGTTTGCAGGACGCCCTAATTAGCTATTTTTTGCCTCGTCAATTTTCCTTGACAAAAAAAATATCTTCTGTTAAGTTCTATCTCAAGCATAGTCTTTTCCTGCCTAAAGACTAAAAGCTTACTTTTAAAAGAGCATTGCTTTTCGTACTTAAGGATTTATTTAAACAGTAGCGAAAGTGATGCTCTTTTTTCTGCCTAATTAAGATCAAAGGCCTACTTTTAAAAGTACAAGCGCAAAAGGCTACATTATAAGGACAGGTATACTTAAGCCTTTCTCAACAAGTTTACGAATTTGGTCGCCGCCAACTTTCTCGATAGATTCTTGATAGAAATCAGTTACCCCAACCGTTTTTTTCCGTCTCCTTTTAAGTAGTAATTTTAGAATTCTCATGTTTGTTGGTAGTATAGCACAAGTCGTCAAGCCTTGCAACCTATAGCATTTTTGAGTACAAAATTTACTAATCCCAGAGTATTTATATGTAAGATTTTTGTTGATTTTACAGTCTAAAGTAAAAGTCAAAAATTTTATGTGGATAACTTTCGGAAAAATAAAATACTACTTGACAAATACAAAAAATACTACGTTTACAGTCTACTGACTGCGGTATTTGGTCTTTACAAGACCCATAAAGATAAATGAAGATATGAGAATTAGAATTCCAAAGCCTGTGTATTCAAGATACTGAGGAAGATATACAACCACTATCGTGGAATTTCCAATTTCCAATTTCCAATTTTCAATTAGCCACCCGTTGGCCCATCCGTTTACTTCAACATGGTCCTTGAGTTCGGTTCCAAAAACGAAAGGCAAAGCCACGTTTAGAAAACTTTGAGCTTTGAACTTCCCGCCTGCAACGCTTGCGCTAGCATTGCGGGCAGGTGAACTTTGAACTTGATATGCTTTCCATCCACGGTCATAGCTTTGGGAAAAGACGAGATACTTTGAAGTGCCGCCCTTTTCTATAGTCAAAGAGTAGAGTGAAGCATTAATTTTATTACCGGAAATTACCGCAGGTGTCCCCGACACAAGTGTTTGCTTATTTAACAATATTTTCATGTTTTCAATCGTGCTTTCCGGAACAGGGAATAAGCTTATATTCTTAAGTACACTCGCGGCCTCTTCAAGACCTGCTGACTTTAATGTAAAATGGAAACCGTATCCTGACAGCTCCGCTTCAGTTGGCGGCAGTATTATTACATTTTTGTCTTTTGTTTTGGACAATTTAGTCTCAACTTCCGGTCTTCTCCTAAAGGAATTTTCTACATAAAAACCCACGGGCAGTCCAGACCGATACTGTGAGTCTACAAACATGATATAAGACCCAGGATGCGGTAAGTGATCTAAGTAGAAAGAAAGATCTACGCTAGAATTTGCTCTTGCCGAAAGCAAGACGCCCGATACATCCTCTCGCGCGGATGCGCGAGCAAGTCCTGGGAACAAATTTTGCGGATCAAGACTATGTTTTATCTCATACAAGTTATTCTGAATTATGTTTTGAACAGCAAGCGAGTTATCAAATTTACTTATTACTATCTCTAATTTATTGATTTTATCGGAAGCAATAGGTATGGAATATGATGTTTTATTAATATTTTCTGTATTTACAGCAATTACTTCTTCCTGTGTGAGACTAGCCACCTTAATAATGTTATTGTAGTTATTGAAAATAAAACCCTTTGCCGATCCATTTACGATCTCAACCTTATTTTTTGTATCTACAAATTCAATCGATGAAGGGTTTTGGAGTGAAAAATCCACGACGATTTTTTGGTCTTGAGTTACATAAACACGGTCATTTATTACAATTGTAGGATAAAGCGGCGAGAAAACAATTTGGTTTCCTACGACTCTTGCTTCCACAGGGATTAAGAATTCGTCTACGAATAAAGAGGGCAGCTCAATTGTTGGGTTGTTTGCGGTATCTAAATCGGTAAAGACCTTTTTTGGTCGTAAGATTATCGAATCTTTAGTATCTTGCGCCTCAAAGTAAATGTCATTCTGGAGTTTTCCTGTATAAAGTGAAGGTAAAATAAATACAGAATCGGGGTTTTTCTCATCGAATACAAAATTCTGCGAGGCATTGTACAAAACGTCTTGATTTGTAAAGTGGAAGCCAGGGAATACTTTGGGGGTATTTTGCTGATCGATAACATAAAAATTGCTCTTTTGAGTTTTTACATTATAAATAATTAAATTGCCTATCTCGCGTTCTTTTTGAACCATTCCACTTGAATTAAGGAAACTCTCAAGACTAGCGTAGTCAACCATCTCCCGTGACAGGGAATTTTGAATGGATTTATCAACTAATAGATATTTAATGTTATATTTTTGCAATACTTTATTGAAGTGCTCTTTATCATTTTTGTTTATGGCGTAGGAAGATTCGTTATAAAATTGTTCATTATAGAAGCTCCACGGGTCAAAGGCGCGATCAAGAAGCGGCTGTCCTATCCCATACCATAAAAATCCGGAACCTATATGTCCCCAATCTCTATATTTCCAATTCCAGAATGTAGACGATGGAAGAATTGCGATGCGCGCTTTTTCATCCTGAGTTGAAAAAAAAGAAAAGACCTCTTTATATTCCGCGGGCAACTCAAGTCTTAGAAGAGGAGAGAAAAAATAGCCCTTGAAGGCAGGAGCCGCAATCAGGAATAAGAGAATAGTAAATAGTGAATAGTAAATAGGAGCAAGAATTTTCCAATTTAACTTTGATTTTCGAATCACTTCCGTGAGAATTGAAATTCCAAGGGAGAAAAAGATGGAAAAACAGAATGCAAAAAGAATTATAAATTTGGTAAAAGGAAACCTTAATGCTTCGGAAATAACAGGGAATAGCGATCTTACGATATCATTGATTTGTGCAAAAAGTGGGGTGTTATTTGCAAGAAATACAAATGATACGCCCATACTTATGAGATAGGCAGAATATCTTTTCTCTTTTCTTGCAATAACATATGCCAGTCCAAGCAGCATTATTAGAATAAATACAAACGTGATTAACCGGATATAAAATTTCCCATAATGCTCTTTCCATTTTTCCATGAAGAAGATATTATTGTTGTTGCGGCTGTCATATTCGACTGAGTCAAGCATAAAACCCTTAAACGAAAGTACGCTTGTTATGTCGGCTGAAGCTCGATTCCTGTAGAATATTTCTTCTGACGAAAACTGATTTATACGAGTTCCCTGAATTATTTTTGCATTCTGAATTGCCGTGTAAGAATAAGGAAGTAACCAGAATGCGTTGGCAGCCGCAACAGTAAAAGCTACAATAGTTATTTTTTTAACATCATGATTTTCAAAGAAATCCACAACAAGAAATGAACCAAAAAGAATCATGAACACGGCAAAAAGAGTAGGTACAAAACCCTGAGCACTAACTGCAAAGCTGACTAAAAGAAGAACAAAAAGGTTTCCAGGAGTTGGCTTCTTGAGCGTATTTAGTATGGATAAAGTAAAGATTGGAAGTGCGGCAAAGTGGACAACAAACACTTCAAGCGGCGCGTAAAACATCTGGATAACACCGAGATTAAACATATAGAAAAAAGCACCAAAGAATGCAACTATTCTTTCGGGGTCCTGCGTTTCTTGCGCTCGGGGTCCTGTCGCGGGTTCTCCCTCCCGCCAGTGCTCGCTCATATTCATTCGACTGTGCGCTGTCGGGATCCCTTCCACCCGCACCACCCCTTCGCGTTTGCCCTGAGATTTTAGAAGGGTCACCCCTCGCTTGATTAATTTTTTAAGGAGAAAATACATTCCGATGCCGCCCGCAAGATGGAGAACCAGAATAAAAGTGTATCGGAGTAAATTTTGAGGCAAAACGACCGACAGTAAAAATATATAGACGGTATGTGTAAGATTTGCTGCGTGTGACAAACCGTCCGGAACCCCCAGACCCCGGTAATCTTGCCAGACGGAAAAGAGAGCGCGTTTAAAATTAAGCGGGATATTAAATTCAGGCATGATATTATCCCATCCAAGTAAATACGTCCCCGGTATATAGTTTGCAGCAAATAGGATAATTTCAATAAGTAAAATTGTGATAATCGGCCAGATTTTTAGCATTACTTATATTATACAGATGACGGGGAGATAAAACGTCCGATAAGAAAAGGCATGTGTACGGTTTTTGGTTTGACAATGCCTTTTGCAACTAAATATAAATTTTTGGTGAATGATTCGGGAAGCAATAATATAACAGCCCCCTGAATCATATTGAGCGCGATATCTTTTATGGTCGGCTTGTAGTTTTTGTTCAATACCATAGTGATTCTTATTTTTAAAGTATTAAGATACTTCTTTTTTATATCAATAAATGTGTCATTTTTATCGTGAATTCTATAATATAGCAGTTTATCCGGAAGGTTCACAAAGATATAACCGCTGCAGATCATTTTAAAGAAAGTGTAATAGTCATTGTTAGCGCTGTAATTTATCTGATAGGAAAATTTTTTCCCGCGAAAAATCCTTCTAAATACTGCAGTTGGATGAATTATAGGATGGAAGGTTGCATATGCGCGATAAATCTCGAGGGGACGAGTCGGTTCGAGTTTCTCGCCCACAATAGTTCCCCTCTTATTAATTACATTGGCACTAGCGCCAACCAGGAATACCCGCTTGTTTTTCTCTAAAAAAGCAACCTGTTTCTCAAGTTTTGTGGGTATGGCTATATCGTCTGCATCCATTCGCGCTATATACTTCCCGCGCGCAATCTCTATTCCAAGGTTTGCGCACATATCTCCGCCCCGATTTAAATTCTTTCCGGTTTTTATTACCTTAATTTTTGCCCGGTGGCGTCTTTGGTAATGCTTAATTATTTCACTTGATTTGTCAGTTGATTCATCGTCTATTATTATTAATTCAAAGCGCTTGTAGGTTTGAGTCATAATACTCTCGATCGCTTCTGGTAAATACTTTTCCGAATTATAAACGGGCATGACCACGGAAACTAAAGGAGGGCGTTTCTTCCTCCTTGCGAAAGATTTATTTTTTATAAATAAATTCTTCATAAGAGCTACTCTTAAGATCGCGATGAGCTTGTCGAATCGTGAGCTTAAGAGTAAAGGTATACAGGTTGAGTGAAAGTTGTTCGCGTGAAGCGAACGGATCGTCTTTTGGACGAAACTTTCACTTACGCGTGTTTACTTTACCCATCTAGAGTCAGACCATTTATGGTATCTTGCGCTGCAAGCTTTTGCAGAATAGAACCAAAAGATAGGCTAACTCAGTGTGTTTTTCTAATAGGCTCCCCGAGGGGGAGAGAAGGGCTCAGCTAGACTTTCGTCTGCTTTGCATGTTCGATTTTATTCGAACCATCAGCCTCCTCAAAACGCACTGGCTAGATCCCCAGGAAACCCGAAAGCACCCACAAGACTATCGCTATGATCACCAGTGTGAACACCAGCTCAAGGATGCCTCGTGAGAGCCAATTGTTCTTGATCTTTCGATCAAGGTCCTCAAGGAATTGCTCAATCGGATCTCCTCTCAGGATCGAGATAACCTTGCTGCGGTTCATTGCTTCCTACCTGGGGGGTAGGGAGCTCTGGTCGTAAGCCTGTTTGGCTGCATCTGCGCACGCCGCCGGCCATGACCAAGAGGTTCCACCACCCATGAGAGGAGCGTTGTTCCCGGGAGACAGGAGGATCTTGCGTTCCTGCTGGTCTTGTCCGGGTTCGTTGGTCCAGAAATTGACCACTCGCCACTCACCCGTAGGGACCCATCCCTGACCGACAACCGGTTCGCGAGTCTCCTTAACGCCAATGTCGCAATTGACCGATCCCGCAGCAGATCCCTGAGCGGGTTGTTGTGCCGGAGCCGCCGCCGCCATTTGTGGGATCGGAATTTCGAATCCGCTCTCGCCCTTACGCATGGCTGCCGAGTGGATTGCCAAAAGCGACATGATGTCGTCCTGGCTCAGGTTCCGCAGGTTCGCCACGACCGTTGGAGGGTTGCTCCTGAGATCGATGACGAGTCCCGAGTGGCCGCTGTCGAGGCGAGCTTCCGCGTATGCGGTTGCGTCCGTAGTCCAGTTAAAACTGGCGCATTCGGGCGTGTCGCCTTCCCAAAGGCTGCCGTAGCCCCAGGCTATGTCGGGCACGCCGTCCGGATTGGCGATTTTGTCGATGATGTAGCTCACCGCGTAGATCCTAGCCGGCTGGTACTGAGGGTAGAAGTCCAGGTGTTGTCCACCATGGCCTCCAACCTCAATTCGGTGCGGGTTATTGCCCTCGCTCCATGTGCCGACCTTGTCAAGCCTGCAGGCGTCGCCTGACCCGTTTGCGAACGGGTTCTGTATGCCTGCGTCTAGCACGCCGGACGTCGCCGTTGCCGTGGGTGTCGCGGTTTGCTGTGCCGTCGTCGTTTTCACGCCGTCGTCGTCGAGAGCAAGGACAACAAGGCCGATCAGGGATCCGACCAGAATGACGGCCACGCTTGCTCCTAAGCTCCATCTAAGTAGATTCATTGTCTGCCTCCTTTAAGGCTTGAACTGAACGCTCCGCAAGATTCCATTAGGAATCTCAACGTGCATGCCTACCGATGTTTATCTCGATCGGATCACCTCTTTTACGGTGCCTGCTGCTTTCCGCCGAGTATGGTCGCGGGGTCGATGATGATCCCTTGACCGCTTGGCAGAAACGCGATCTGGACATTATCCGCCAGCTTCTGAAGCGCCTGGAACTGGATCAAGAGAGGTGTGAGACTCTCGTTGATGAGCCGGTTGGCGTCTGCCTGACCCTGCGCCTCCGTACGCAGTCTCTCGGCTTCACCTTTTGCGGTCTCGACCCTCTGTTCGGCCTGGTTCTTGAAGAGCTCGATCTTGTTCTCCTCGGTGATGGCGTTCTGCTCTGCAATCACCTTGTCCTGAATCGCTTTTGCGTATTCAGGGTCGAAGGACAAGTTGTAGATACCGATCTTGGTAACGGTGATCGCATAACCTGCGTCGTCCAGAACTTGCTGCATCCGAGTCCGCACGGACTCTCGAAGTGCCTCTCGGTTTTGAGCGATTACCGTGCTGTCGTAGTCTGTCGTCTCTTCCTTCAGAATGTTGGGAAGCTCTGTTACGAACAGCTTGCCGAAGTAGTCCGGGCCGACGTTGTCCAGGATGTTCTCGACTGCTTCCCGGTCGACCTTGATGTTGATGGTGACATCCATGTAGACGTCTTGGTTGTCGTCACTGAATGTTTCCATCCGACCGGCGCGGAAATGTACACCTGAGAAGTCAGCGTCCTCGCGGTGTTCCGGTGCAACCCAGCCGAACGATTGCTCTCGTACATCCTGGCTCTTCACTTCCTGCCAAGGCGCCGTTACGACGAGTCCGCTCCCGGTGGTACCCGTCACAGCCTTGAATGTGTAGATGGCTCCGACGTGTCCGTTGGGTACCTGATGGAACATTGACGCCAAGGTGAAGATGAGCCAGAGCACGATAGCAAAGACCGAACCGCCCCATCGCAAAAGAGATCCAGCTTCTTCGGCTTCAGATTGCTCCTTCCGTCCTACTGAGCGGACCAATGTCCCAACCACGATAACGACGGGTATGACCACTACGAACATGGTGATCGAGAATATTATCCAACCCACTGTGAATTTCCTTTCCTCTTCACGTCTTCGTGAAGGCTAGACTTGCTTGCTGTGGTGTTTGCCGGTGTGTTTGCCGCGCCTGTTTACCTCACGCCGTTCTTGCGTTTTTCCCTCCTCCGTTACGCTTTTCCTGACGCTTCTTCCGGGCGGACATACACTTGCAGGCTTTTTGGGCCTTGCGTCCTTTTCTCTTCGCTTCCGTCTTGCCGTTTGCCACGATGCCTCCTTGCGTCTATTTCCTCACTTACGGATTCATTCGGTTGTGTTTTTTGACCAACCCCCTTTCATGGGTTTCTTCGAGTTGCCGAAGTCTCTTCGGTTTTTGGCCGAAGGCTAAAATGCCGCTTTGACGATTAGCCAAATAGACACTCCTGCAATGATTGACAGTGCCGAAACGGTATTACGGTACCTATCCAGTGCCTCAATTAGGCGCTGAAGCCGTGGAAACCTTGTCACTAGTTCATGCCTCCTTGCGTACTTTCCTGCCGACTTGTCTTCTAGTTTCGATTCCTTTCCTTCTCCCTCCTTTTTCTCTAAATGCCGGACAACGCGTACCGTGTGCAGTTTCAACTCACAGTACGCTGTATCCGACACCTAAAGTGTAAGAGAGAATTTTTTAATTTATAGATTATCTTTGTCCTTCGTCTTCTTTAAAAGCTGACTACGCGAACATCAATAATTGCCTATTAGGGACGCACCACAAGGGTGCATCCTTCTGTATACCTTTTGTTAAAGAACAACTAGCGGTTAGCAACTAGCAACTAGCATCTAGTTATGCTTTTAAACTAGAGCAGCGCTGGCACTTCGCGCCAGAATTTTCCGTCCTTAAATTTAAGGTCGGGGAGAGTGGTTTCAAGCGTTGTGGTGGCGGGGTTGATTTGCGGTGTGTTTTTTGGGGTGTATGATTTTGAAACTGCTTGAAACTGCTTCCTCCTACCTTAAAGAGTCCCGATTTAATCGGGATTAATTTGCTTTTCGTCTTAAGTAAATTCCTGCAAGCCCTGTAGGGATAAGTCCAAAGAGAAATGCCATTTCCGGGCCAGTTGCCGGAACCTCTTTTACTTTTTGTTTTTCAAAGATTTGTGGAGCAGGAGTTGTGCCTAAAACTTGCTTTTCAATACAAATTTGCGCTGAATCCTGTGCAACTGATCCTTCAGACACAGAAGCTTTTACCACATTTTGAGTACACGTAACAGTTTGGTTTGCAGGAAGCAGACCTTGCTCTGCGGTTTTGGCAGCAATGATGAATTCCCGCTTCTCACCCTTAACTAGAGTTCCTACGGCAAAATTTATTTGTTTTGCGCCTGCATTAGCATTTCCGACTCCCGCTACAAAGGTTAAAAATTCGCCAAATTCATCAACCACATTAAGATTTGTTATGTCTCGGTCGCCGGTATTTTCAATCACGATTCTGAAATTAACGTTTTGACCAGGCGCAAATTTTGGATCGTGAGTTGTGAGGTTTTCAACAAATTCCCCACCCTTGCCGCTTTTTTGCACCAGTTTATTAATAGTGAATTTTACTTGTTTGGGAGGACAAACTTCACCGCCGCCGTAGGCAATTTGACAATTGGATTCGCCTGCTGCTGTGACAGTTCCTACTGCAACAAAGAATATTGCTATGGTTGCAAGAAGTGTAGATATTTTCTTCATACGATTTGGTGATTCTAACAGATTAAAAATGCTTTGTCAAGTGCTATAGGACGTAGAAATAAGCAGCAAATATGATTTTGTTGATATCTTTTTTAATCTTAAATTATATCAAGTAGTATTAAATCATAGTCTTAAGGCATCAATATCATCCTTTTTAGCTCTTTATTCGATGAGCTATTCACCTATTGACAATGGGTAGCCAACATGCTTTAATAAGCTTGCTTCGAGATCTTTCCCGCAAGCAATTTCCTGAAAACGTGTTAATTCAAGCATAGAATTTTCCAAAGTTAGAATTGAATCTAAATTTTTAATATTCAATATTACTACAGTGTCTACTAAAAGAATTTCAAAAAGTTCAAAAGACGAGGGTGAAATGACCCCTGAGCCTATTGTGGAGTCAGGAGCTGTGCCGGAAGCCAAAAAAGACCCGGAGGCCCATTTGCCTTCAGAATCTGGCGAACGGACGCTTAGGCAGGCAGGGCCTTTTTATGATCGCGGCAGTCGCGAGACGGATGCACATAATTCTGTGCCTGTTTCAGGTATTCTTGATATTCAACATGAAGGGCACGGATTTCTAAGGCCCAAGTTCCGCGCCTCGGACCGCGACATCTATATTTCAGCCTCACAAATTAGGCGATTTTGGCTTCGCTCCGGGGATTTGGTCACGGGCATTGGCAGACCACCTAAGGATAACGAGCGTTATTTTGGCTTACTCAAAATTGAGAACGTTAACGGCGATGACCCCGATAAATCCTTAGAACGCCCCTATTTTGATGACTTGACGCCTATTTACCCAAAAGAGCAGATTAAGCTTTCAACGGAAAAAATCCCTCTATCAACACGAATAATTGACCTAGTCTCACCAATCGGTTTTGGTCAGCGTGGAATGATTGTCTCGCCTCCCAAAGCCGGCAAGACTACCGTTATAAAAGAGGTTGCTGAGGGCATCTCAACCAATTATCCCAAGGTTCATCTCATGGCTGTCTTAATAGGCGAGAGGCCTGAGGAGGTTACGGATATCTCAAGAAGTGTTAAAGGTGAGGTTGTAGCTTCAAACTTTGACGAGTCCCCTCAGACTCAAACCAGAATTGCGGAAATTGCTATGGAGCGCGCAAAACGCTTAGTTGAACGTGGAGTGAACGTGGTAATTCTTCTTGATTCGATCACGCGCTTGGCTCGCGCATACAATCTTTCCGTAGATCCCTCAGGCCGCACGCTTACAGGCGGATTTGATCCTGCTGCCTTGTATCCTGCTAAAAAGTTCTTTGGCGCGGCTCGCAATTGCGAAGAAGGTGGATCTCTTACCATAATTGGAACTGCCCTGGTGGATACGGGTTCACGAATGGACGATTTAATATTCGAGGAATTCAAAGGCACGGGCAATATGGAAGCGCATTTGGACCGAAAACTTGCCGATAGGCGAATATTCCCGGCTATAAATGTTGAGCGTTCAGGCACGCGCGCCGAAGAGTTGATTTTGGATAAAGAGACACTAAATAAAGTTATCTTATTAAGACGCATGATAGATGTTTTAAATCCCGATGAGAGAACCGAAGTTTTGATCGAGCGCCTTTCAAAAACAGACGATAATAAGGCTTTTCTTGAGACATTAGGAAAATAATAGCTAGGGCTCCACTTTTCCATTCAACCTCGTAACCCTCAAAAAGAATAAAACATCACATATGAAGCCTTAATTAAGCGGGGGTTTGACTTTGTTGTCCTCTTTTTGGTAAGCTTTATTTTTAGAATTCTCATCATTTGCTCCGTGGTTTTATAATAGAACTTATCTTTTAGCTTCCTGGATATGAACAAACTTTATAATAAAGAATTTTACTTTTATCTGGCAGGGGAGTTCAAGCGGTATTTGCGCTTCCTTAATATATACCTCAAGGACAAACTCCTATTTTTTTATCAAGGCTTTGAAGATTCAAAAGGCGTTCTAATAAGGAATGTGCTAATTAAGAGGGGAAAGCGCAATCGCATATTTCTTCACGTTTCTGCTATGACTATTTTAACAGTAGGAGTTGTGGTTTCGCCTTTTATCTCAGATACCAACCTTTTTGGTCAGGGATATAATTTATCTTTTGCACAAAGCTTAGATAAGCAATCAATTACAAGCTTTGACGTATTTGATACAAAAGAGTCGGATAAACCAAGGAGCGAGATTATTGAATATACAGTACAAAACGGCGATACAATATCAACAATTGCTAAAAAATTCGGAGTATCAGAAGATACAATAAAATGGGAAAACGGCTTAAAATCCGACAGGATAACAACAGGAGATAGTCTGCGCATTTTACCTGTATCGGGTATTGCCTATAAGGTCGTTAGGGGAGATACGGTTTATACTATAGCCAAGAAATACAGCGCCTACGCTCAAGCGATAGCTGATTTTCCATTCAATGATTTTGCCAATCCCCAGACATTTTCGCTTGTGGAAGGACAAATCCTAATAGTTCCTGAGGGCGTTCCTCCAAAAGAAGTACCCGTAATGATCCGCCCACGCTACATTGCCACAGGTCCTGTAACGGTAGGCGCCTCAGGTTTTACATGGCCAGTGAAAGGTACAATAAATCAGGGATATGCATGGTATCACCCAGGAATTGATATAGGAGCACCAACTGGTACACCTGTAGTTTCAGCAACTTCAGGGACCGTTTCCGAGGTTTACACAGGCGGTTGGAATGGAGGGTACGGAATACATGTCATAATTTCGGGAGCCAACGGCTATACAACCCTTTATTCTCACCTTTCAGGAGTAAATGTTTCGCCCGGACAAAAGGTCGTGGCCGGAAATACTGTAATAGGTTGGGTAGGCTTAACAGGAAGAACAACAGGACCACACCTTCATTTTGAAATTAGAGGAAGCGCAGGATTCCTCAGTCCACTTGGAATCATGCAATAAGCCTATTCGGCTGATTTTGTGGCTTTCTCTTCCTCTTCCGGAGGAGGGGAAATTAAGATAGGTGGTTTTTGAGGAGGAAGCTTTGCCGAAGGAGTAGAAATCTCAAGAGGTGTCTGATCACCTCCTGTTTGTACTTGTTGTTCGTTTATGGTGGTTTTGCCAATTTTTGCTTCAAGACTCTCTATCTTTGCATTAATTATATCGAGGTTTGTTTCATTGCCTTGAGATAATTGTTTTACTGTCCTGTAGGCTGCAAGAGCATTTGTAAAATCTCCCTTTTGTTCAAGCGCGTTGCCTAGATTATAATACGCATTAGCAAAATCTCGCTTCAGATTTATTGCAACCTGAAACTGGTTTTGCGCCGCATCGAAATTTCCTAGCTGATAGTAGATTCCTCCAAGTTGGATATATAGCTGTGGGTTAAATGGGTCAAGCGCGATCGCTTGATTCATTGAGGAGATAGCAAATTGTTCTGCATTCTGTCCCACATTTATTAAAGCTCTATATATCTGTGCAAGGTTTTGCCAATGAACAGAATTAAGAGGAGATAGAATTACTGCATTTCTTGCCGAGTTAATGCTTTGTTGAAGAAGGGAAACAATATTTTGCTGAACCTGGGCGCTTGGAGATGACCCCGGCTGAACACCTTGTGAAAGGGAGTTTGCGACCGCAAGATTTATTTGGGAAAAAACTCTATGATAATCCGCTCTTTGCGGGAAGTCGGAAATTGCTTGAGCTTGAAGCTGATAAGTCTTTTGTCCATTATTCTGCCTTGCATGTTTAAAAGATTCAGCAAAGGCAAAATCTGACATAGCAAATTTGTACGTATAAAACCCCGCAAAACCAGAAATCAAGATAACTAAAATAAATACTATTCCTGGCAAGATCGGACTTTCAGATCGGGATTCTCGTTTTCCTTCTGGAGTTGTTTCAAAAGAGAACATCCCGCTTTTAGTGAGTACCGTAGCGAGTGTCACATCTGATACTCTTCTGTCCTCGTTAACATTAAGATAGGATATGTAAATTGCAAGTAATATAAAAAGTAGAACTACGGATACATAAGATAGGGGAAGTATTATTGATAAAAAACACATCACGATAACAGGTATAAAAAAGGGATTTTTAGCGCTTTTTAATTTTAGCAATGAAAAGATTATGGCAATAAAGGAGATGGCACCTGCGAGTCCCGTTGTTGCAATGAGTTCAAGAAAGTATGACGAGGAAAAGCCAAAATTCAAATTCCAAATGTTTGTGAGATTGAATGCCGGAAGCTTAAACCTTGTAAAATCAACCAGGAAGGTGCCATACCCCGAGCCAAAAATAAGAGACAGAATGAAACGCGGCGAGTCTTGACTAATTGTTGCTAAAGCTGTTTGAAATCCATATATATAAGGAAGGACAATTGGCTTATTGGGTAAGAAAATGAGTTGATAGGTGATAAGTGAAACGCCTGCGAGGCAAGCAAGTGCTGCCACCAATTGAATAAAAAATCCTACATCAGTTTTAATTACTTGGGAAATCATAATTTTTGGAAAATTAACAGCTTTAGCAATATAAAATACTGAAAAAATCAAAATTGGAATAAGGTATATTAAGTGCTGAATGGGAGATCCGTAAGTATTAAAGAATTGATTTTTTATTTCGGGTATTGGCAAAAAATAGAAATTTGTAAAATATGCTATTGTAATGAGTGAAGATGCAGCCGCGCCAAGAACAAGACTTGCGAGCACAAAAGAGAAGGAGCGTTTATCGCGGATTGTGTTGACTATTAAAAAGAAGAAGATAATAGCAAAAACAACCGGAATCGCCTGGATTAGAGAATCATACCTATTTCTTGACAGCAGAGTAGATACTATTAATACTGCGGCAAAAGTTAGAACAGGAAGATTTAGGGAATGAACAGTAAGTACAATTTTCCGCTCAATTAAAATCTTTACTCCCCAAACTACCAGCAAAATAATTACCGAACCAACGATCAACAGTTGTTTTGGAATAGTAAAAAAGTCCGTTGTGTTTACAAGAAATAGTATTGGGAGGAAAAAGAGAGTAAGTGATATGATTACAACGGATAAAATTGTTAAATTCTCAAGAGCCCCCTGTTTTTCCATAAAAGCTTAATATGAAACTTTATCAAAGATTTGAAGATATTGTCAAGCCCCCGCTCGCAAGCGCGCTCCGCTTCTAGCGGGGGTTGACAAGCATAGGTAAGTTTACTAATCTAAATCAATATGGGAATCTTGACCACAAAGTTATCAAGAGAAGGTGTCACTTTAGTTGAATTAGTAATAGTAATTGCAATTCTTGCAGTGCTTGTATCGGTTGTTTCTTTTGCTTTTAATCCACTTACTCAAATTGAAAAAGCAAGAAACGCGCAGCGCCAAAGTGATATACGAGAAATTCGTAATGCCCTTGAGACTTATTATCAGGATAAAAATTGTTTTCCAATAGCGCGTGACTTTTCGACGATACTTGCCTTAAACGGTGAGTGGTCAGAGAACGAAGGTAGGACATTCTATCTCAAAAAGGTGTCTGCGGGTCTTGGAAGCTTAGCCTACGTCTATAAAGCACAATCACAAAATTGTCCTCAGTGGGCAGTGATTTTTGCAAAGCTATCCATTATGTCAGAAGATAAAAACGTTTGCCCGTTATCTCACAATCCTGAATGTGCGCCGCAAGGATTCGATGGAACTTGGGCTTGCGTTACTTTAGGATCCCCTGATTGTCAGGATCTTTCGACTAGAAATTTATACATAAATTTATAGTCGTTATTCCACAATATTTAATTCACTATTATCCAGTTGAATTTAATGTCTGTTGTAGTTGATGGAATATTTATGCCGACCGTAAATGAACCTTCCGCCCCCGCCTGCAAAGGATCTTCCGCTGTCTGTCTCAAAAGATATAAAACCCTACCATTTGTATTCCCAACAGGCGTTATATAGATCAATGAGTTTTCGGTAACATTTTGATTCTTGATGGTAATCTCACCTCTATATTGTTTTACGATCGCCGCTCCGGCTGATCCAGAAGCCACGGCTTCGATATCAGAAATGGCGAGAGCCTGCCTGGCTAGCGATAGATTTAATTTATTGAATGTACCGGAACCCGAAGCAACAAGTGCACCCCTAACATCAACTAACGTGTCATCGTAAATCCCGTCCGCGGCGCTTGTTGCGGTCCCAGATTTGATAATAAGATTTTGGTTAGGTAGAGGAGAAATTATGTTCGCAGAAAGTGTCCCTCTAATGCTTACGTTGGAGGCAAATTCTGCGCTATTCAAAACCTTAAGCGTTCCATCTGTTTCAATCCTTACGTACCCTGCCATAAATGATATCGAGCCTTGTTTAAGCGGTTGAATTTCAAGAGTTTCGGAAAGTGTATTAATCGAATTCGGTCCGATCAGAAGCGTGGTGCCAACAGACATGCTATCAAGAGCAGTTATTTGATTAAATGTTGCAGGACCAAAAGCTATCAAACCCGATCGTATTGTAGCAAAATCTGCCGAAAGATTTTTTATGTCTAAGAAATCAAATTCTCCGCCTAAACTTGACACGTTATACGTGTTGCTTGATATTGATCCCGCAGCAATACTGGCGATCTTGGCTTCCAGTCCATCAATCGAATTAGCTTGGATCCGATCAGCGTACAATGTTCCTGAAATTGTAGCCTGGTTAGCACTCAAATTATCGGTTGCTAATTCTCCCGATATTGAGGCACCGTTCGAACTCAAAATACCAGAGAACGTGGCCCGCCTCGCTTCGAGATCTCCGGCGAAGCGGGCATTCCCGGTATTATCAATTGATGCAACAACAGCTGAATCGCTAGCGCTCGAATTTTTAATTTCCAGTTTCGAATTTGCAAGATCAATAGCAATGTTCGATCCATCCGCAAGAGGAGATATGATATTGGTTCGGATTTGATCAATTGAGGCAAGAGGAGAAACAATAGATTCGCCAGTATTGAGTATTGAGTATTCAGTATTCAGTATAATTGCAACAGTAGATGCGATATAGTCGGAAAGACTTTGTCCTGCAATAGTTACAGAATCCGTAGCGACATTAAGACTAGATGCAAAAACATTACCTGCGTTTATCACTCCAAGAGTAAGGCTCTCAAGTTCTCCGGCGATACTTTTATGATATGTGGAGCTATCTATATATACTATAATTTTTCCGATGCCATTTGCGTTGTAGTCTGCAAGCGCAAAGCCCGCTATTTTACCAGATCTGGTTGCTTTCATACCAACACCTGGGATTGATGAGGACGTTATAGGATCGCCGATTTGAATCGGACCATTCTCAACTGAAACCTTAAGATGCACGCGGCCGGATAACGCCACCGCGCGAGGATTTTTGGCGTAATCGTATATGTCCCTTCCAAAAGTTTGATAAGGACTCGATGAAACTATACCTATTATATTATTTTGATACGGTTCAGTTGATTCGGTCAGGATCGCAATTTGAGATTCAACTTTGCCCGCTAGTTCTCCGCTTTCCGGATTGGTTTTTTGGGCCATATAGGTTATCTTATTATTTGTCGCAACAAGAATTTCCGCTTCTTGTGCTCCGGCGGTTGTTTCATACCATTCGGCGATATCTGCAGGTGCACCCGAGCATGCGACAATATCACGATCAGCAAATGTTCCATCGGAGTTTGCGCCCGAGTGACAGAGGCCGTTAGTTGTTGCAGGTTCGTTGGCATCTAATCTGATGTCGCCATTGACTTCCAATTCTTGACCTGGCACACTCACGCCAATTCCAACTTTTCCGCTTCCTCCTAAAGCGCTTAGAATAATATTTCCTGTACTTGTTCCTCCTATGGTAAGAGTATTATTATTGAGAGACTGTATTGTTGCAGTTGATGCATTAAGCGATAGTCCGTTGCTATTTATAGTAGCAAATATGGAAACCATTGGATTACCATTGCCAACTCCTGTTATCGCAAATTCAGCACTTGCGGTTGCCCGTGAACCAATCAAGAGATCCATAGTGGAGTTATTAGAAAATAACGTTCCTGATCCCTGACCCCAAGCTAAATCACAAGTGCCCCACAAGGGGTTTCTATCCCCCGAGAGAAGACAAAGTGATGGAGCGGAAGTGATTGCTTGACTAAGTATACCCGTGCCATTAGAGCCGTATAAAACCCCATTTTTTTCTGTAAAGGCCGGTAATATTATCTCTTGACCCAACCGACCCAGAGAGAGAGTTGTTGCCAACGTACCTCCAATGCTCAGAGTTCCGGTTGAAATAGTGTCAAGCAAAGCTCCTGCTGCAAAACTTATGTCGCCATCGTTTGCTATTACGAAACGATTCGTGCCCGATGATGAAGCTGTGAAAATATCCCCACCAGTTGTATCGTTATTGATAACAAAAGCCGCGACGGCTGATTCTGTTGCAAGCACACTCATCTTATCATTAATCTCAACAGAACCGGGGGCGAGATTTCCAGTTGCGCTCGTATTAACTAATGGTTTTTCAATATTTATTCTGCCAATTCCATCTGGAATAATATTAATATCCCCATCAGAACTGTCTTCGGTTGCAAGGACTAAGGTTTTTCCGGAAATCTTAAATCGCCCACCGGTTGCGGCAAAAGTGGGATTAGCAGACCCTGCAAAAGTTAAATTGCCGGATGAATCAAGAGCCAAAATAACATTTTTACCTTTGGGAGAATCTGTAATAGGCAACATTCCCTGAAGAGTTTCGGAATTTTTGGCATAGGACACAGAAGGGAGTTTCTCGCGGGGCGCAAGTTCTGGCGTCTGCCCAATTGTTATACCAAGATATAGGGAGTCATAGTCGCGAAATATAGTTGCCGGCATACTATTCTTACTGCCGAGTAGTACAGAAAACTCACCGTTTTCGTCTGGAATTATACTTTGCCGTACTTCCTGCCAAAGAAGAGCGGATCCTGAGGCAGTCTCGCCGTTATAGATAGCAAATCTTAAATCAGCTTCGCTTGTGATTGGTTTATCATTATTGTCAATAAGCGTTCCATGAAATGAAAGTATTCTTGATACGGCTGTGGGTAAGGCGGATGCTATTTGTTTACGTGCTTCAGGGAAAAGACCCGAATAAACAACGAAACCTAAAGCTGAAGCATAAATCACAAGGATGGTAAAATGAAAATAGTGCACGATTGAATAACTATGATATCTTTTGTACCATTTTGGTCTTGTATACTTAGCATGATGTATTATTTTTTTTTGCCAGGAAAGGCCAACTAAGGAAATTTCATTGGGGGCATACATTGCCTTTGGAATATTAGACACGGGAGCAAAGAGGCTCTGGTTCAGTTTTGATGCATTTTGGCGCAGCCGTCCATACGGTACCCGGCGGAGACGACTATTATTAATTGAACGGGCGATATAAGAGGCGATCGAATCTTCAAGACTAAAATATGGCACTAGCAGTTTCTGTAGTAGTCTGATAGGAGGAATCCGGGAGTGCCTTGAGTCTTGGATCTTACTTGCTCGGTCTTGGATTTGTTTAAAATCCCCAAGACTTAATCCCTTTTTTAAAACTGCCTGCCCACCAATGCTAGACGTTTGCAGGCGGGGAAATTGGTCCGCCAGCCGGCGAATGAAAATTGGAAATTGTTCCAGGTGGCCTTGTGCCTGCGCAAACCGCAGATATTTTCTTATTGAGGATAATTTTCTATTAATGCTTCTAGGAGAAAGGTTAAGAATTGATATAAGGCTTTCTTTATAGTTATCAATAGCCACATTAGTAATTAGTTTGATATAGTCTTTTACGTTTACTCCCGCAGGTTGATCCGCCAGCTGGCGGATTCGGCTTTCTTTAATCCAGGAAGTAAATGCTCTTATGTCTGCAAGATAATTTTTGATTGTAGATTTTGATCCACCATAAATATACAAATAGTCCTTAAACTCTTTTAAAAACCAGGGGTCAAAATCCTTATTGGAGATTTCCGACTCGCGATTGATGATTTCAAAAGGATTTTGAGAAATAAGTCCTTCTCCGGCTATAAATTCGGCGAATTTACGAAGCGTAGAGAGGTAGCGCTCAAATGAACGAGCGGGAGAAGGATTAACGATTGACGACCTGCCTGCCGGCGAGGCAGGTTCATGATTAACAATTTGGCCGCCTTGGGTTTTTGTGAAAAGGGTTACAACCTCTGCTGTTAAATCAGATGGCTGAAATGTTGTTGAAAAAGAGAATTCAAACCAAGAGAGGAAGCGGCGCAAATCAGAAACATAATTCTTAGCGGTCAAGGATGATACCTTCCCGCGTATTAGGAGATAATTTCTAAATAATTCCAGCAATGGCATGGCGATTATAATTTACACGGAATCCCGTGAAAATTAAGAAAAAATAATTTACGGTAGTCCTCAATTTCTATTAGCTTCGGGATTATACTGATTATACGGTTTATACGTGCTTCTTTTAAGAGTAAGCTATTATTTATGATTTTGTCAATAACCTAGAGTATTTTGCGTGAACATATATGATGTGTTTTGATGCTGTATAATTTAGCGATTGGTGTAGTGAAATCTAGCCTTGAATGTTATCGCATCGGCTTTTCATAGATTCTCAAAATAGCATTATCCCATTACGTTAATATATCTAATCAGATACAAATATATCAAATCCTCCAATTTATTCTTTGATGGGTTACGATGCCTTTGCGGTTAATTGTTTTTGGCCGAATTTACTCACATCAGTAATTCAAAAATCATGGAATAACTATATGTTATTATTTTTTTACCTCTTCCAAAATGTATTTCCCTTTTCATGTCATTATGTCAAATAAGACATTTGAGTGCCAAGTATGCAAGTACGCTATTTTTCCAATAAGTACTTATCTATTTTAGATATGTGGTTTATTTGATGATCAATATTAATAATAGCTTAGCCTTAGAAGGTGAGATATTATTTGATTGCCCTTTTTATTTAAAGAAGATCTACAGACATTTACTCTGAGACTAAAAATATTATTGTTTTCAATCATTCCTGAGGCGAATTGAGGCAAGTTTGTTAATTAGTCTTCCTTACTACTTTTATCCAAATTCCAATAAGAACAAGGGCAAAGAATGATATTACCGCAATAATATATAAAGGAAGAGCAAGAAAGCTGATTTTAGTCTCAAAGACAGGCCCATCCTGCGCGAGTCTTACGTGAGCTGTTGCAGTATATAGACCAAGCAGAAACTTTTCAGGCCAAATAAGAGCGGGTCCATGCAAAGTGCTTATAGATTCTTGATCTGAGGCATTCATAAAACGATCCGAATTTGCAAGAATATATTGAGGCAAAATGTTGAGTTGACCTGCCTTTCTTCCGAACATATCCTTAATTGTTATATTTCCTTCCGGAACTATATAACGTTGACTATTATTACGCACCAGGAGAGTAAAAGGAATGGGCCCGGAAAATACAACTCGCGGAGCCGAAAATTCACGAATCTCACCTGTTATTTTCCCTTTTTTGCCCACTGAGAGAATCACGTTTGTCCCAATTCCACCCACAATCTGCGATCCAGAAGTTTCATGAATATCCTCAGCCTTTGAGATAAATATTACCGAAAAGTAATAATCGGATACAGGATCCCCTCTATTAAGAATAATTTCAAGAGTCAAGTTTTTTGCCTCAAAGGGTTTAAACGTTATATCTTTAATCTCCCGTTTATCTTCAAGTATCTTTATTTTTTGACGAAAAGTTGGGTCAGGGCCATAAATTTCACCTTCCGAAAGAAGTTCAATCTGACCATTACTGTTCTCTTTCGGTTTAAAAAAACGAATCATTAAATTTAGATGTAGTTCGTTTTCGCTTTGATTCTCTATGTTTATATTAGAATTAATTATTGCAGGAGGATCAGCGTTGATCTCGATAACTGTGGGGAAAATCCCAAGGGAAAACTGATCAGAATCTGAGATCTCTTGCGCATATAAATTAGTAGAAGGTAGCAGCAAGTAGCAGGTGGCAAGGAGCACAGCAAATAATCTTTTCATATTTATAGTATGTAAGATCGCATATCAAGTATCAAGTGGAAAGTTTTCAAATACAAAATAGATGATACTTAATACTGTATTTTGTGGCTGTGCGGTAATATTTCACAACTTTTCATAGCTATTTTGATTGAAAATTATTAGAACATATAAAGCTCAATCTCTTATTGTGGATATCCTTGTTTTAATATGCCCATAAAAAGATAACTATATCAAAATGATCGGTTTAAAAATTCAATAAAAATAGCAATGTCAATATATAAGTGTCAGAAAATAAACTAACCCATTTACATTGATAAATCGGTACAAAATGGAATCAACAAAATAATTGAAAGATCATGTTGCCATAATGTTCTTGTCAAGAATAAAAATTATCAATTATTTGATGGCGCATTTAATTGATAATTTCTTTTTTTGTGGGCAAGATGTTGCTATTTATATATAAGTATTGCGAAAATTGATCTATATCGACGGTATTGCGATATATATTATACTATTTTGATAATGTCCCTGAATTTGAGTTGCGGGAATATTTAACTTGTAGGTAATTTGACTTTTCATATAGGAACCTGTGCCTGAACCACTCATTACAATTTCAGCAGACTCATCATTTTGCCTATTTGCCAACTGTTTATAAAAATTTTCTCCGGCAAAATCCTCACTGCAGCTTTTGCCGGTAATATTATCACATCTATAACCAAAGCCGTAAGTAAGTGGGCTTTCCCAGATTGAAGCTATTCTCTCCGTGCATGTTCCTGCGTCACACGTTACATCCTGGATTTGCGCTGTCTGTGGCGTTTTTGGTACGCTAACTTCTTCTGCTATCACCTTGTATCCTACAGCCGAGCCATTTGAAACTGTGAGTATGCCTGTTCTCGTAATTGGTTCTCCGGGATTGAGTGTCCCAAAATTTACGGAGAGGTTTGATATTGAAAAAGTAAAAGGCATAATTGAATCTATATACTGAAATCCGGACCTAACTTTGTAGTTATCAAATTCTGCCATTTCCCCCTTTTCCGTTGGAGTAATTTTGCCTTGATTTATTAACGGTTTTTGTAAAGAGGAATCGATGCGACTTTCCTGAATTTTATACTCCTGATTTTTCATGGAAGCCGCTTCAGAAATGCTTGTTAGACTAAAAACAAGCACAACAAAAGAAATCAAAATGCCAACATGCGGAATGAAGAACAATGAATGGCGAATAATAATCTTCATTTATATTTAGTCTTTCAGGGCTTCTTTTCGAAGTTCATCCGTTTTTTCAAAAATATCTTCAATTTCATCAATGTCCTCATCTTGACCTCGTTTGCGCAAAGCTTCTGTGTCTTGTAGAATTTGATCCGTTTTTTCTAGGATCGCATCTTCCAATTGCTCTTTTTTTTGAGACTCGCGTCCTATGAAATAAGCAATGGGTGAAATAAGAACTAAAGATCCAAGCTTGATTAGGTTTGAGACCAAATTTCCTTGTGTTGCTGATTCAAAAAAAACAACCAAAATTCCCAAAAGTAAAACGAATACGGTTGCGGGATTATATAGAAATATTATTCCAAACAGTAGAAAATAGAGTAGAAAATAAAGCTGAGAATCAAGACCTCCTGTTAATAATATTGCAAGCATCACAGCTGTAATTACTGTAAAAACTTCTTTATTTGAGCCCATAAAGAGTTCATCATGTTTTTTGTTTCTTCGCATAAGAATTATAAAAATGACAGATATTACTATGATAAAACCTAAAATTGGAGCCATATATGAAGAAAGGGGTGTTGAAGCTACAATGAGCACAAAGAGAAAAGAGAAAGAGGTTGTAAGGGATTGTATAAAGAACCTCATATGTAATTAGTATAAGGTATTTAGTATTAAGTATAAAGTATAAAAACTTTAAGCCTTAAATCGTAATTTTTAACTTTTAGTTTTGAACTTTGAACCAATAAGCTATATAATCAAGCGTATGAGCAAAAATTCGAATTCAAATAAAATTGAGTACGATCCTGGCGCGATTGAACAATATTGGCAGAAGTTTTGGGAGGAGAATGGGACTTTTTCGCCTGATTTAAAAAATGCCAAAAAGCCGTTCTATAACCTCATGATGTTTCCGTATCCCTCCGCCGAAGGTTTGCACGTTGGAAATTTGTATGCTTTTACCGGCGCCGATGTTTATGGTAGGTATCAGAGAATGAAAGGTTTCGACGTATTTGAGCCTATCGGACTTGATGGATTCGGGATTCACTCTGAGAACTATGCTATCAAAGTCGGCCGGCATCCTAAAGAGCAAGCCGCGATTTCGCAAAATAACTTTTACCGCCAGCTTCGCGCAACAGGTAATGGTTATGATTGGACCGCGACTCTTGAGACTTATGATCCGGATTATTATAGATGGACACAGTGGATATTTATCCAGATGTTCAAAAAGGGTTTGGCATACCGCAAAAAAGCGCAAGTTAACTGGTGTCCGCGTGATTTGACTGTTTTGGCAGACGAACAGGTAATTGATGGGAAGTGCGAGCGTTGTTCGTCTATTGTTGAAAAGCGTGATCTTGAGCAATGGTTTTTCAAAATTACAGAATATGCTGATGCATTGCTTAACGGTTTGAATCAGATTGATTGGCCTGAAAAAATCAAAATCGCCCAACGCCTCTGGATAGGGAGATCCGAGGGAACTCGAATCGAATTCAAAATTCAAAATTCAAAATCAATAATTGAAGTCTTTACAACAAGAGTGGATACATTGTTTGGCGCAACGTTTTTAGTGCTTGCTCCTGAGCATTCCATTGTAGCTTCGATTAAAGATAAAAAGGTGCAGAATTATGTTCAATCAGCAAAAAAGAAAACAGACAAGGAGAGGATAGAAAAAAAGGAAAAAACTGGTATATTCTCCGGCCTATATGTAATAAATCCACTCAATCAGGAAGAGATTCCCGTTTGGATTGCCGATTATGCAGTAATGGGATATGGAGCTGGTGCATTATTTGGAGATGCTCACGATGACCGGGACGTTGAATTTGCAAACAAATATAAGATTCCTCTTAAACCAACTCTTGAAACAGGCGATTTGGAAAAAGACAAGAAAATTAAAAATCTCGAGGAAGTTTTTACCGGTTATGGAACTCTATTTAATTCTGGTCAGTTTTCAGGGTTAAGTTCGGATGAGGCAAAAAAGAAGATCACAACTTGGCTCGCCGAACAAAAATCTGGAGGGTCGCAGACGACTTATCGCCTCAGGGATTGGTTGATTTCAAGACAGAGGTATTGGGGGCCGCCTATCCCCATCATCTACTGTCGTAGCTGCTGGGAGAGTTCAGAGCCCAGAGTTCAGAGCCCAGAGTTAAAGGAGGGAGTTGATTATGCCGTTATAGAGGGGAAAGAGCATATGATTTATGCCGTTCCCGAAGAACAACTGCCGGTTTTGCTCCCGGATGTTGAAGATTGGAGACCTGAGGGTTCAGGAGCTTCGCCGCTTGCGAATCACCCGGAATTTTACAAGACAAAATGCCCAAACTGTAAGTCACTTGCAAAAAGAGAGACTGATGTTTCTGACACTTTTTTAGACAGTTCATGGTACTACTTAAGATATTTGAGTGATAATAAAAGAGCAAAAAAAGGCGAAAATGGATCTCCTTTGATCCCTTATGACATAGAAATTGTAAAAAAATGGTGTCCGGCTGCAATTTACATTGGCGGAGCAGAGCACTCAGTGCTACACCTTTTGTATGTAAGGTTTATCGCAATGGCGTTGCATGATTTAAATGATCCGAAGCTAAAAAACTTAGCCTTGCCATTCCAGGAGCCTTTTCCCCGTTTCTTTGCGCACGGATTAATAGTTAAAGACGGGGCCAAGATGAGCAAGAGCCGTGGCAATGTAGTAATTCCGGATGAATATATTGCGAAGTATGGTGCTGATACACTCAGGATGTACTTAATGTTCTTAGGCCCTTTTGACCACGGCGGAGATTTCAAAGATACGGGCCTTGAAGGAATGAATAGATTTATTCGACGCGTTTGGAAACTGTTTACTACAAAAGATTTTGGTAAAGACAAAGAAGATTCACTTCGAATGATAAATAAAACCGTAAAAGAAGTGACAGAAGATATTAAAAGCTTCTCGTATAATACAGCCATAGCCAAGCTCATGGAGTTTTATAACTTTATTTCAAGGGGCTCGAATTCATGGTCCCGTGATACCGTGCTTGTTTACCTTAAACTTTTTGCTCCCTTTGCGCCTCACTTCACTGAAGAACTCTGGCAATCCCTTCACGCTCAGGGTCGGACCCTAGGCGCAAATGTTTCTATACACTTCGAGCCGTGGCCGCGATATGATGAAAAATACTTAATTCAAAAGCAGGCTACTATTGTTGTTCAAGTTAACGGGAAGAGAAGGGGACAAATCACGATCGATAGTTCGAATGTAGATAAAAAAGAGGAAGTCGAAACTCTGGCGCGAAAAGAAGTCGAAAAATACCTTGAAGGGCAAGTAATTCGCAAGGTAATTTACGTGCCAAGTAAAATTATCAACTTTGTAATTTAGGTACGTCCCCCGCCTTCGCTAAAGCTATGTCGGGCAAGCCGGCAGGATTATAAATTTTGTGATTTAAGCCCAATCAATTCAATAATTTAGCCGATCGTCCAACTTATTGATGTTTGATCTATAGTGTATAATTAACCGCTATGGTCAATGAACAAGCTCCGCGAACTTTCGAGCGGCAAGTGCCCGCGGGTGAAATAATTTTGGCGGAAGGAATTCCGACCCCTATTTCGCAGGATCCATCTTTTGAAAACACTCAGGTCTTTTTTTCCGCACTGTCTTTTCCTATTGATTCAAAAAATCCGCCAAAGCCGTTTGGGTACAAAAAGTTAGGAGGTCAAACACGTGAGGGATGGGCCCGAAACTGGGATATCCTTGGAAGGCACCTGGGTACTGATGCGGTTCTAGAAGAAGCAGGGGCGAATGAAATTACAAGAGAAAGAGTCCGCCAGATCACGAAAACCTTAATCAACCAATCATATGATTCCGCTCCTGCAGCCCTAAAAGAAGCTTTCTCGCGAGCCAGTCTTGGGACAAGGAAACCATATTCTATTCATAAAGGCATGCGGCGGTCGGAAGCAAAAGGTGGAAAAATGCGTGAGGTAAAAGAGGCCGTATTAGCAGGAAAAAGCATTGCAGAGATCAAAGAGGAGACGGGAGTTTCAAGTCAGACGATTGCCAACTGCAGATCGAAAGGGATAGCTGTCCCCTATGCCAAAGAGGGACTTGGGAGAGAGTACCAGAGAAACCTAAGGTTTCTTGCAAGCGGATTACTTGACGATAGACAAATTCTTGCAATATTCGAGGACATAGAGAAGCATAATCGGAGTCAAGTTTGCCGGAGTTTAAAGAAAGCCGGAGCGCTTGTGTCCCTTGGTAAAGCTGCCCGAAGTGTTGGGGTATTTATCCACTTGTTTGAATCCGCCGCATACAGACTTATGAAAGAGCTAGGTATTCCTACAGTCCAGGTGCATAGGACATTTGACAATGCCGACGTAAGTGGAGCTAAGGAAACACTAAGAAACTATTTCTACGTGCTCAATAACCATGAAGGTACAAGGCATGCATTTGCCCACCCGTCATTTGATGCGTTTAGGACAAATCCTGTAGAGGTATTAGGAAGAGTTCCAGAAGAAATCCCAACAACAAGTATTCTGCAAGATCCTGCGTATATACCCGTGGGAAAATTCCTAAAAAAAAGAGGGATTCCCATCAGATCGGAGGAGGTAAGAAAATATTTGAGTTCTGATTTCCCCGTGCCTGTTTTCTTCATATTCCAAGGACGTAATTTACTTGTTCGAAAGGACGACTCAGACGCTTTGGCAGTATATTTTGAAACAAAACTTTCTTCTTGATTCCCAATTGATTATTTCCCCGCCTGCATTGCCTATTGCAAAGCAATTGGCGGGCAGGTTATCCTTTATTCATGGATCGGGGTTCGGAAAAGCCTTTTCAAGACAAGCTAATCGAATTTGCCAAGAAGAATTTCTTGATTTTGGGCTTGTTTTCCATAGGATTGATATTCATAGGTATTGGTTTGATACAGATATTTGGTTCAAGCGCAACACAAATAAAATTCGAAAAAGGCCAGGATGTGTCCTTCGACGGTGCTCAGGATAAAGAAGGTTTAAAAATTAAAGTTGACGTTGAAGGAGAGGTTATAAAACCGGGAGTTTATGAATTATCTTCGGCCGCGCGAGTTCAAGACGCTCTTGTCGCAGCCGGAGGTTTGACGCGAGATGCCAATCGAAACGCAATTAATCTGGCTGCAAAAATTGCGGATGGACAAAAGATATATGTGCCCGCCGTAGGCGAGGCAATGCTAGGGGGAGGATTCATCGCCGGTTCAACTACTGCTTCGAATAGCATAATTTCGGTTAATTCCGCAAGTCAGTCGGAGTTGGAATCTCTTCCCGGAATTGGACCGGTTACAGCTCAGAAAATAATTGATGGCAGGCCATATGGTTCAATTCAAGAGCTCCTGGAACGCAAAATTGTCGGTAAGGCAACATATGAGAAGATCAAAGACCAAGTAGCTCTATGACGATATGTTTCGCATAATCCTTATTCTTTCTCTTGCGCTTCTTGTTCGCCTTTTTCTTTTTTACACAAGCAATTCAACTTTGCAAATTAACACCACAAGCGGAAATATAGAATTAAAGCTTCCAATAATTACTTCAGCAAAAGAAAAAACATCGGAAAGCTTTAGAAAGACGCTTCCGGCGGACGCCTCAGGCTTGCTTTTAGGTATACTGTTTGGCGAAAAAGGCAGTTTTGATAAAGAATATCTTGATGCCCTGAGAAGAACAGGCGTGCTCCATGTAATAGCGGCTTCCGGAATGAATGTCAGCATGGTGGCAGGCGCAACGCTTCCCGTATTGGTTTTATTTTTAAAAAGAAGGCAGGCGCTAATACTATCCGCCATATTAATAATCCTTTACTGCGCCTTTGCTGATTTTGAAGAATCAATAGTTCGCGCATCAATTATGGCGGCGTTTGCCTTTGGAGCAGGACTTTTTGGCCGTCAGAATACGTCTCTTCTTGCGTTGTTTTTTGCCGCCTTTACGATGGTAATGTGGGATCCAAAAATTGTTGATTCGGTAGGATTCCAGCTTTCATTTGCTGCGACTTCCGGCATAATTTTACTTACGCCAATATTCAGAAAATTCGGGAACAATTTTCTACTCGAGGATTTGAGTACAACAATATCAGCACAAATTGCAACTGTCCCTATTCTACTTTTCTATTTTTCAACCTATTCACCCATTTCAATTCTTGCAAATCTTCTAATTCTTTGGACAGTGCCTCCACTTATGATTCTTGGTTTAATCGCCCTGCCTCTATCTTTAATTGCGGAAGTTTTCGCCCTGCCTATTTTATGGATTGCTTTCCCTCTTTTAGTTTACTTTAAAGAGGTAGTTTTATTTTTAAACAAATTAGCAACGGAATTTTCGACAGACTCGATTCCCGTCACAATGATTTTGGGATACTATTTTATAGTTTTGGCGCTAGTCGCAGCCGTTCATAAAAAGCTAAAAATAAGAATATGAAAAGAGCAATAATTCCAGTTCTGATTTCAGTAGTTGCCTTAGTCTTCATGTTCTCTTATCAAACAGGAGCGTTATCTGATAAAAAACTTTTCGTAGTTTTTTGCGATGTAGGGCAGAGCGATGCAATTTATATTAGAACTTCGGGGAATGTTGATATTCTAATTGACGGAGGGCGAGGAAATCAGGTACTTGAATGTCTTTCAAGTAACATGCCGCTTTGGGACCGAGAAATAGAATTAGTTTTTGCCACCCATCCTGATGCTGACCACATTGCAGGTTTAATAGCGGTTCTTAACAGCTATAAGATCGGATCATTCAATTCGGTTGCAGCACCCAAAAACACCAAAGTCTACGAGGAACTTAGAAAATTAATTGAAAACTATAAAATACCATATAAAAATCTATCAATTGGTGATAAATTCAAACTTTCAGACGGCGTCAGTATTGAAACAAAATGGCCTGAAAAAGGTTTTACTTCAAAGGACACAAATGATTATTCCCTTGTTCAGCACTTAAAATTTGGCGAATTTGATTTGCTTTTGACAGGGGACATTAGTTTTCAAATCCTGAACAGTTTGAAATTTGATTCGGAATCAATTGAAGTCCTAAAACTTCCCCATCACGGCTCAAAAACAGGGGTGGATAGTTTGACATTCGAAAAAATTAAGGCTTCCATTGCCATAATTTCCGCGGGGAAAAACAATTCCTATCACCATCCCCACCCAAGTGTTCTAAGCCTTCTTAAAAAGTATAATATTGAGTATAAAAGAACAGATCTTGAGGGAGAAATCAAAATCGTCACCGACGGCCGCACCACAAAAATGGTGAATTAATTCACCTCCACTTTCTAAATGCGTAAAAATCCTCTGAGAATCTTTCTAAGATTCTTTCCCTTGCATATTCCGGCCAAGACATAATTTTTAATCTGTGCTTTACGGCATAATCTCGATAACACTCGTACGCTCTGTGGAGGATAAAAGCAGTAGCGTTATTTTTGTAAAAAAGCAAAACTTGACTGCGCTCAACTTTGCCTGAGTGTAATTCTTGCATCAGTTCTTTTGCCCGAAGCCTAACTGTTCTCATTCTTTTATCTTCAACACTTTCTTCTTTAGGAATAGGTTTTTCAATGGGAATTTCGCCGGTAGGTTCCGCCCGTTTTGACTGTGGAATTTTCCAACCTCGCGGCGGCGCCATTGATCTTTTTCTTCGTTGTATTACTTCATCGGTAAAATGAGCTACCCCGAGCAGTTTATATGGATTTCTACGGCGCTTTGATTTTATAGGCGGAGGCGGAATGTCAGGCCAGTTCTGAGGGTCAATTTTAAAAAAAGAAGGAGCTTGGCCGGTTTCAGATTTGTCTCTTGGATTATGACTAGGTTTTTCTTTCAATTAAACCCTTGGCTATAATAAACGTCTTAAGCTATTTTGTCAAGGTTCCGCAATATTCTCCGTAAAAATTCGGAGTCGAATACAAAAGAACAGACAAGGATGGCTCGATTCGAATAATTACCGACGGCCCAACCACAAAGCTTATTGACAATTGATTATTTATTATTGACTGTTGAATTGTCCCAGACTTAGGGTTTTTAGGCTTAGGCCAAACTTGACAAGCCCCACATGGTTAGCATAAAATGCTCGGATTATGACAAACGAAGCTCTTGATCGAAAGGGACTTAGCCCGGAACCGTCAAGATTACACCCATCACTTGAAGGAAAAGTCCGCATAGAACCAATTAGGCATGGTGGAATAGAAAAGCATGACCTTTTGGCTGACATTACAAGAAAACCTGTAAATATTGGTGAGACTGCGCAATTTATGGTTGAAAGAGATGAATTTTCTACCCTACCAGAGTCCCAACCTTACAATTTGGTTATCACACGGGTTGATGTTATAGTACCAAATCCTAAAGGACCCTTAGCAACAACTGAAGAGATTGATAACGCTCGTGATGAAAAGGGTTTACAACCCATACCCGCCGAAACTCTCCTTCATTTCCTTCTTCAAAAAGGTGACCAATTACAAATGCACGAATGGATAGTAGCCAGTATGAAACCCCTGGCTGCTTCCGACGGCAATCCGTTCGTGTTCAGTGTGGTACGCTATGATGATGGGTTGTGGCTCGTTGGCTATTGGGCGGGTCCTGACGGCAGGTGGAATCCTGGCTATCAGTTTGCTTTCGGTCTTCCGCAAGTAAATAAAACTTAAGACCTTTGTTCTATTGATTTTGCTTCTTTGATTCTTTATTTCTTTGATGCTTTGATTTCGTCAGAAAATTTTTTTGTAATTTACTTCTTGTCCATTCGACTTCGCTCGGGACTGCGCCCCAAATTATCAAAGATAATTTGGGACTTGCATTCGTTTCACGGGGTGTGGTAGCCTAAAATGGGCTATGAAAAAAATTCTTCTCGTTGATGATGAGCATGAGGTGGCGATTGTTTTTCAAACAGGTCTTGCCGCCGCAGGTTATCAAGTTACGCTCGCTCAGGACGCAAAAACCGGGCTAGAACAGGTAAAACAATCAAAATTTGACCTAATAATATTGGATCAGATGATGCCTGATATGTCCGGGAATACTGTTCTTGGAATACTCAAAAGCGCTGATGCAACAAAGACTATCCCTGTTCTAATGTTGACAAATTTTAATCAAGATGAACTGCTTAAGGAGGCTTTAAGTCTTGGGGTATCAGACTATGTCTTAAAATATCAAGTGGAGCCAAAAGATTTAGTTGTCAAAGTAAAAGCCCTGATAGGAGAGTAGCTTTTATGGAAGACAGCAGAGCAACATTTACGGCGGTAATAAAAAAACAAATGGAGATCTTGGGTAGCGATATAACCCTGGCTAGGGTTAGAAATGTTCCCGGGATAAAAGTGGATCAGGAAGGAAACGTTATAAGCGTTGAGGGGGAGACCCAATTTTTACTGGAGCAACTTACAAACCAATTCGTTGAATTGTCCGGGTTAATAATCAAAAAAACTATGGAATCAATACTCTCGGTACACCCCATGGCCCAGGTGAGTCAAGTTCTTCCTGTCCTGTCCCCGACAAATGGAGAGGGAGCCGGGGTGCTTGCCGCCGATAACGATATTGAGGAATTAAATAAAGCGCTTAATAATTTAAATATAAAGAATAGTCAATAAAATTTATCTATAGATTATGTTCGATACTGCCCGATTTTTTACAATTTTGGTCAATGGGATATCTTTCATCGCTGCTTTTGCGGCCATTGCAGCAGCCATGCTTATGTATCAAGTTACAAAAAAATTTGGGAGCGGAATACTTGCGTCAGGATTTAAAAGCATCTCATCAGGCGTACTTTTTTTGGCACTTGGAATAATTATTGACGCTCTTAATTCCTACTTTCTATTATCTGCGGACAACATATATTCGAGCCTAGTCTCTATGATAAAAGGCGCATGTTTTGTTATAGGTACTTACATAATTGTTATTGGAAGTAAAAGAACCGCCGATCGCCTCGAATCACTCACCAAATAATTCACATACTTGATACTTAATACTAAATACCTAATACTATAACCATGGTTTGGTATTTTGCCGCAACTACGCTTGTGTTTGCTCTACTTGCTATTTATCTTTCTCTTAGAGGAGAAAAAAAAGCAAAAGGGAAAAGCGATGAAGTGCGAGAAAACCACATCCATGTAATAGTGCATGAATTACGTGCTCCTCTTACCGCTATCAAAGGAGCAGCATCACTACTATTATCTGCGAATTTGAGCGAGGCCGATAAACAGAAGATGCTACATGCTATCTCGGATTCGGCGCGCGAGATGCTTGTTCGGATTTCGGAACTACTTGATTCAGCAAAGCTTGAGGAGGGAAAATTTACTATAAAAAAAGTGAAATCTGACCTCTCTGTAATATTGCGTGAGCACGTTGATGTTTTTTCTTATGTAGCCCTCGAGCGCGGAATAGATCTTAATTTTAATCCAACTAGCGTAATTACCCAATTTTACTTTGATCCTGGCAGAATTGGACAGGTAATTAATAATCTTATTTCTAATTCTCTCAAGTTTACAAATGAAGGCGGAAGAATAGATATTAAAACCGCCCTTCGGGCAGTACCCTCAGGACAAGAGCAGGATCGCGAAATTGAAGTTGAGGTATCTGATAATGGTACTGGTATACCAGAGGACAAAAAAGCCCTTCTTTTCACAAAATTTGGGCAAATTGACCACGACGGTAAAAGAGCCGGTAAGGTTGTTGATCCGGGGGAAAGTTCCGGACTTGGACTTTTTATTTGTCGTCAAATTATTGAAGCTCATGGAGGAAAAATTTGGATAGAATCTGAGGAAGGAAAAGGGACCAAAGTTTTCTTCACATTGCCGCTTATCTAAGATGAAGAAAAAGAAGAACCCCAAACTGTTCAAGGCTTCGCCAATTAGAAGTCGAATCTTCTGGCTTCAGGAAGTTCTGGTAATTGATCAGACTCTCCTAATGCTGTCATTAAGTCTTCTTCGGGAATAATACCGGTCAAGTTTGATAAGGCAGTTTCCGTTCTATAGGGTTTAGGCCCAGTTAAAAACACAAAAACAAGTCTGTCATTGTATTTTTTAACTTCTTGGCGAACTACATTCCGGCTTATTAATATTTTTTTATCTCCTCCGGCCCGGAGCTTAATAGCATCAACTAAAGCTCTATATTTCAATGAAGCCCAGCTTCTTTGCCACTCGTCAAAACATAGATCGGGGAATTCTTCATCTCTTTCTCTTGCAATTTTTGCCCTTAAACCACTAGTTCTTATGACATCAATTAAACTATTCAAACTGGAAGAGGAATTCAATTTTTGTTCAGCGCTAGTATATTCTCCTTCCCAAATATTTAATAGCTCCGGTCCAAATAATTGAGCCTCCTGTATTTCTTTTCTAAGACCCCGCTTATATTTTTCTGTCATTTTTAACTATTTGCGTATTCTTCCATTGCTCGCAAAGCTCACTAAAGGTTGTAGGTTCGCAAACTGTAATTGACTGCTCTTTTAATCCATTTCTAGCTTGTTCTATCGCCATGTGGGGTATTTTAGGCAAAAATTGCCCCAAAGTCAATTAACTGCAACAAAATATATCTTCCAATTTATTGTAAAGATACCCGGTAGATATTGTAAGGGACGGTTTCGGAGAGCCTTGAAACCATTCCTATACTGCGGCCATTGGGCCATGGGAATATAAGACCGTCAAGAAACGGTCCGTTATAAACCGTCGTCAAATTACCCCCATCATACTCAACAATATTAATTTTTCCATCCTGTGTGAAGATTAAGTGACTTGAGTCAGACTGCCATAAATAGTTTGGTGGCTGCGGGTGTTCTTTAAGTTTTGATGCACTATATATCAAGTAATTCTTATCCTCGGAAATATCATAAACATAAATATTCCCCTTGACTATTTGGCGTTGATCAGGAGTGGAGTTAAGCGACGGAACTACCTTTTTTAAAATAGGAGAAAGAGTTGCGGCCGCGCTCGCTGTATAAAGTATCTTGTCTTGTTCACCTGAGAGCTTCATACCGCCAAAAAATTCCTTGGCAATTGGGCGCAATTCAACTGATAAAGAATCCATTGTTTTTTTCTCAGCGTCTCTTCGCTGTTGTTCCCAGTCCTCCTTAATAAGAGAAAGTGTTTGGCTGACATTACGAGGGATTTGATTTCTTCCATCGGTTAAAAAAAGATAATACCGCGTAGGTTTTTGAAGCTGCGCCAAAATCTCCTTTCCGTCGGGCGAGAACGTAAAGTTGGCTCCCGAAAACTTATCGATGGTCTCATCAGCAACTTGGGTACCTGAGGCCCCCAGGAAAACAAAAGGCCCGGAGTTCATATTTAGAACATAAACGCCGTTTTTTGAAGCGGAGGCAGAACTAACTTCATATACAAGAAGCGTTCCGCTTCTATCCATAACCACATTTGAGACACCTATCGTAGTCACCGCCTCGAGTTTTGGTGCAGTTGGAAGAAGAAATGCATTTGCCTCAGAAACCAAGCCTTTTTTGATTATGATCCTTTTCGACCATGTTAGATAACCATCCTTTTCGATCCTTACATCGTATTCCCCGGGCGCAAGATCTATAGTATTGTTTGTGGCTGTTGTGAGCGCGTTATTCACCAAAACCCGAGCACCGTCGGGACTTGAAGTCGTAACCAGAATTCCCGTTCCCTCGATAAATTTGTAATTACCTCTTTGGCCGTTAAATTCAAATCTATATCCTGTTGCGTAGAGAACTGCAGCAACTGTTCCAAGGGCGACAAAAAGTCCAATCACTATTCCCGTAATTAGAGTTTTTTTCATAGATATTTAACTTCAATTTCTTTAGTCTTTATTATAGCCGTTTTTAGGGACATTGCAAATTAAAACCGTAAATATTTAATCTTTGACGTTCATTTTTTCAATTACCCACTTTTGACATATTGAAACAGAACCACTTCGGTGGTATAAAAAGATACCTGCCTGCCGGCAGGTAGGTCCTGCTTGATTTTTAGAAATTTGATCGAGAAAGGATATGGTTTGACTACGTCAACCAGAATGATGGGAGATAGAATATTATGCTAAGCAAACGAATTGGAATTGATCTTGGTACGGCTAATGTTCTCGTCTATTTGGCGGGGGAAGGTGTGGTTCTAAATGAGCCTACCGTTGTTGCTGTTAGATCCGATGACAACAGGGTTGTCGCCGTAGGCCAGGAAGCAAAGGAAATGCTTGGGAGAACTCCAGTCAATATTTTTGCAACGCGTCCTCTCAAAGACGGAGTAATTGCGGATTATGTAATCACTCAATCAATGCTTGCGTACTTTATAAATAAGGTTTCCGGTCGGTCTCATTTCATTAAACCTGAGGTTATGGTTTGCGTCCCCTCAGGCATTACTCAGGTTGAAAAAAGGGCAGTACTGGACGCTTGTGCGGCGGCGGGCGCAGGAAACGTTTATTTAATTGAGGAGCCCTTAGCAGCAGCAATTGGTGCAAAAGTTCCGATAGCCCAAGCCGCTGGGCACATGATCCTTGATTCCGGAGGAGGAACAACAGATATCGCAGTAATTTCATTAGGGGGAATAGTTGTTCACAAGTCAATTAGGGTGGCCGGAAACAAAATTGAAGAGGCGATCGCAAACTATATAAGGAAACGCTTTAATTTGCTGGTTGGAGAGCGAACCGCTGAAGAGATTAAGATGACTATAGCAAATGCAATAGTTGATCAAAAAGAAGTAAAAACGCTTGAGGTAAAGGGACGCGATAGCGTCACCGGACTCCCTCGTGCAATAGAAATTTCCGAGTCGGAAATAAACGAGGCCATACAACCGGTACTCCGAGCCATGATCTCCGCAATTAAAGAAGTTTTTGAGGCAACCCCACCTGAGCTTGCATCAGACATTATTGAGCGTGGAATAGTACTGACAGGCGGAACAACCCTACTAAAAAATCTAGACAAGTATATTGCAGCAGAAACTGGAGTACCGGCATATGTTGCTGAAGACCCGCTTTTTTGTGTCATTCGCGGGGTAGGGGTAGCTCTTGAAAATCTTGAGTTATATAAGAGGACCATCAATAGAGATTAATAGTCAAATAAACAAATAATCCAATAGTCAAATATGTCAAACATTACAAAATTTGTCCATTTGGGTATTTGACTAGTTGGGTATATTGAGGTCTTATAGTTCATAAAAAATGAAAGAATTAATCATTTTTTTCACACATATTCCTATATGTTTACACGGAATTTTAATCCCATAGAAAACTTTAAGGGAAAAAATGATTGGAAACAAAAAAAATCAATAGAGCCTCTAGTTCCGTACAAAAATCCGTTCAAAGAAAGTATTCGAATTCTACGTTTTGGAAATATTATTTTGTTAAATAGAGGACTTATAGTATAATGAAAATATGTTAGAGAAGACAAATATCTTAGGAGTAGGTATAACAGTGGCAAAAGAAAAAAAAATCCTAGAGTATGTACTTAATGAACTTATTAAGCCTAAAAAAGAGCGCAAGAAAATAATTATTTTTACTCCAAATCCCGAGCAGATTTCGGCAGCCACGAATCTTAGTCTGAGAAAGCTTCTTAACAGAGCTCAGATTTCATTGCCCGATGGGGTGGGGGTTTTAATAGGAGCAAGACTATTAGGGAGGCCAATTTACGCACGGATTACAGGAGTAGATTTCTTAAAAAAACTCTGTGAAAACGTTTCAAAACGGCCCGTCATTACGGGCTTTTTAGGTGGTCAACCACGCGTAGCAAAAGAGTGTGCCGAGTGCTTGCAAAAAATATGGCCGGAACTGCGCGTTGGATACGCTTCCGAGCTCTACGACAAGAGGAAGTTGATCCATTCTGATATAGATATTCTCTTTGTTGCTTTTGGTTTTCCAAAACAAGAAAAATGGATATTGAAACACAAGCGTGAAATTCCAGCAACAGTTATAATGGCTGTTGGGGGAGCATTTGATTTCATTTCAGGCGGAGTGCCGCGTGCTCCAAAAATTGTTCGAAAATTTGGATTCGAGTGGATATTCAGACTAATAATTCAGCCGTGGCGAATTTTCCGACAGCTTCATATTTTGCATTTCAGCGCCTTAGTTTTTGCAGAAGCACTAACTAACCGTCTCAAAAGATTCAAAATATAAAACATACAACTAAAAATTAGCCGCACCAGCCTAACCTCTCGCCTTTTTCCCGACGGATTTCACTCGTGCGGGACAGTGATCCTCGTCGCAAAAAACTCATAGTTTTTTTGCTCCTTGACAACTCTGACATTGTTTGCTAGTCTTTATTCATATACTATACATTAAATAAGTAATCTTGACTAGTATGTCTCAGCAAAATATATCAATCAATAACCTTCCAGATCTACTGACTGTTCGTGAAGTGGCACAGATTTTGAGAGTTTCGCCTCTGACAATTAAAAGATGGGGTAAAAGGGGTAAGTTGCCGGCAATTCGGATCAATTCCCGCGGCGACCGCCGTTATAAGAAGGAAGCAGTCCTATATTTATTAGGTATCCAAGCCAAAACCGAGGTCTAAATTAGGCATTTCTAAAATAATTTATACAGCGATCGTATGTAGCGCTGTCAACTATTCCAGTTCTTTTATAATATTCTAAGAGATTGGATAGATCAAAGGCCCAATGAGGAGTACAATCATTATTTCTTATAGCTTCAACTCCGCCCTGTTCACGATTCACAAGAGCTACGAAGTCCTTCACAATAACACCAGCTGCTCTTAGAGTATTAATTGCATCATTTGCACTTGCTCCGCTTGTTATAACGTCATCGAAAGATAAAGCTACTGTTTTTCCAGGCTCATAATCACCGTCAATTTTTGCTCCACTGCCATGTGTTTTTTCTCCCCGAGGAGTTATCATGGGTATACCGTTTACGTAAGAGAGAAGACTGACTAAAGGAGTAATAGCTGTGGGTGTGTCTGCATATACATCGAATTTTAAATCAGTAGTCAGTTCTTGTAATACTTTACAGGCCAAAAGCTTAATTTCATTAGTCGCTGATCGTAAAACTCTTTGGTCTACATATATTGGCGATAAGGGAGCCTCAGGATGTTTTTCGTGAAGTTTAAGTCTGAATTCCCCAAACTTTATCACGCCCGTATCAAAAAGAGCCCTTGCGAGTTCTTTTTGAGAATCAGAAAAACCTTCAGGGTTTTCTCTGTAATAATTAATCCCATCCCTCAACTTTAGGGCCTCACGTCTGGCCGCTTGGCCAACCGTTTCTATTTGATTAGGTCCTATTTGCTGCCTCTTAGCAAAACTGATTCCGCTGGAGGAATTTACTATTATTCCTCCATTGTTAGCGCTCATACTTGCGGCAACAGCTTTCTGAAGATCTGCGCCTTGAGTACCAATTCCCGGGACAAGGAATTGTATATGTGGATCCATAGCCCTTATTTGTTTTGCTTGTTCAGGATAAGTTGCGCCTACAACAATTGCACAGTTATTTTCTTTATTCCAGTGCCTTGCGACACGGTTTGCTTCAGCAAGATATAGGGGAATTTTTGTACCTCCTGCAATTCTCATTAGCTCTATCTTTTCATCAACATCAGTAGTGAAGTCATCAATTGCTATAGGAAGATCCTGAAACTCTCCCCCTCCAGGATTGGAGGTTTTAACTACAACTATAATTCCTTTATCTTTTTCGGAAAGCAAAGGCTTTAAAGCTTCCGACCCTAAATTAGGGCTAACAGTAATAGCGTCAAACTTATACCTTCTGAATAGTTTTCTTGCATATGCTGCGCTTGTAGGGCCGATATCCCCGACCTTATTGTCTCCTATTACTGGAATGCCCGGGTACGTTTTATGAATGTATTCAACTGTTCGTTCAAGCGCCCGTTCTCCCTCAATTGATTCTTCATAAAAGGCAACGTTGGGCTTAAAAGCACATACCAAATCTGCCGTGGCATCTATGATTTCCTTATTGAATTGGAAAGTTCCCTCTTCTTCTCCTAAAACTTTGTACTCTGAAGGAATCATTGAGGGGCTATTATCGAGGCCAACGCAGAGGTAATTCCCTCGAGCTTGCAGTCTTTCAACTTTCCCATTGAAACTTTCCGGAATTCTGTCTGTTTCTCGAGGGCGAAGGTTTTCGGCTATCATGATTTATTGAGCAGAAGTCAGGATAAATATAGCAGAATTAACAAAATTGTCAAGAAGCATAAGTTAACTTAAAAATACCAGGAAATAAATAATCGAAAGGACAATCCTATAGATGCCAAAAGCTATAAAGCTGTGGTTTTGAACATACTTTACTAGCCATTTTATAGCTATTAGCGCTATGATGAATGATGTGGTAAAACCGAGAGCGAAAGCCTCCCATTGATTCGAATCGAAGCTAAAACTTGTTTGCCTTATGTCGAGTGCGGTTGCGGCGAGCATAGTAGGAATTGCAAGTAAAAAAGAGAATTCCACGGCTGTTTTTCTTGGCAGACCAACTAGCATTCCGCCAATGATGGTTGCGGCCGCACGCGATACACCAGGAACAACAGAGATTGATTGAAAAAGACCGATCACAAAAGCACGCTCATAAGAGAGCTTATCAGTCGGCGCTTCGTATTTGCTCACGCTCCCAAACTCCCTACGCAAGTCAGATCGCAAATTCAAATCGCCTCCTTTTGCCTGCATAAATAACTCGATTGCAATTAAAATGATTCCACCCAGGAACAAAGAGAGCAGGACAACATCGGTATTACCAATAAGATACTGTTTGATTACTTTGTAAAGAAGAAATCCAATAATTGCCGTTGGAATAAAAGCGACAAATATCCGTTTTCCCAGTTCGAAATCCCGAAAAATAGTTCGATGATATAGAAACACAACTGATAAAATAGCTCCTGACTGGATTGCGATTTCGAAGGTTTTTACAAACTCGGTTTGTTCTATCCGCAAGAGATTCGAAGCCAAAATCAGATGCCCTGTTGAAGATATAGGCAGGAATTCTGTGATTCCTTCAACAACGCCCAGAATCACCGAACTCGCAATATCCATATTATGTATATGTTAAACCAAGCAAGACTAATTAGCAAAGGACGGAATCTATATAGGATATTGACTTTCGGCACGACACCTAGGTATACTTTTCATGCTCTTAAGTAATGTTGTAGGTGACTTGTTTTCCTCTACAACTTTTCCGATAAGGTATCGGCTCACAAAGAGCTGAAAAGGGATGTTTTTAAATTGACCCCGTGGGGTCAAATTAGCATCTTCCTAATTTTAAGTCGGGGAAGCGTTTCCTACAATTGCTTAAGGGCGGCTTTATCAGGTAGATATTAGGGGCTAGATACTAGAAAATAGGGAGTGAGCCGACTCAGGGATTCGAACCCTGGACCTACGCTTTACGAAAGCGCCGCTCTACCAACTGAGCTAAGTCGGCAAAAAATAGCTGATCTCAAAATTTTACCATAATTTAATCATGGCGGTACAATCCACAATGGTTCCTCTTGGAACACATGCGCCTGATTTTAACCTAAGAGATGTTACAACCGGAGCTTCAATTTCGCTTCAAAATTTTTCGAACCCCGCCAAAGGCGAGGCAGGCAAAAGAATTGGGTTTTGAGTTTCCATATTGTTTTGATGAGACGCAAGAAGTAGGTAAAATATATCATGCGGCCTGCACACCAGACTTTTTCTTGTTCGACCAAAATCAAAAATTGGTTTACCGCGGACAGATGGATGATTCTCGGCCAGGGAATTCTGAGCCTATCGATGGTCATGGCCTCAGGGCCGCTATCGAAGCAGTATTGATAGGTTCGCCTGTTTCGAAAGACCAAAAACCCGGTATAGGCTGCAGCATCAAGTGGAAAAGGCCTGAGCCGAAGGAGGGATTCGAACCCTCGACTTGCTGTTTACAAAACAGCTACTCTACCACTGAGTTACTTCGGCGTGAATCTAATTTTAACAAATCCAAGAAGCTTTTAGAAGTGGAGCCACCCCTGGAGGAAGATTAGGAGGAAAAGCATTCCCAGGAGAATATAAAAAATAACTGTTAATGAGGTAAGGGGGTGTATTGTTTGGTGAAAAGGAGAACTCGCTTTTTTTGATCTCTTTGCCATATATAAAAGGTTAGAATACTAGAGTTGTATTTGTCAACTGTGTATATCTATTACAAAGTATGTTATTTAGTCTTGATAATCCCTTTTTCTCCGCCAAAACCTACATAAACATTTACTTTATTTTCAATTGCCTTAAGAACTCCCTGTGTTATTTTGAGTTCCTCCTGTCCGTTGAATTTAATAATCCTAATAAAGTCTTTTATGACCGATATAAAATTCTCGTGTAGGGGCAGAATATCAAAAATACCCCTCTCATTAATAGAAGTTAAAGCCGCGGCTTCTCCTTCAAAAAGTACACCATCCTTATTTTTAATTACTACGTATATAGACCTGTCTTTGTTTTTTTGATTGTTTCTCATATGTTTTGCTTGTGCCTACAGTCTATTTTTTGATATCTTTTAGGCCACCAATAAATAAGAATTTATCCTCGGAGATTGAATCATGTTTACCCGAAATTATTGCGGCTACATCCTCAATAGTTGTTTTAGTGGGGACATAAATACCCGGTCTTGCGGTTTGATTTTGAGCAGCAAAAAAACTTTGTGTCATAAAATTCTTAAGTTTATTTGCCCTTTGATACATTATGGAATCCTGAGGTGATAGTTCGGAAATCCCGACGAGCGAGACTATTCTTTCAAGTTCAAGCCCTTGTTTCAGCAAGCCCTGGGCGCGTAGTGCGGTTTGATAATGAAGCTCGCCCACTATATCAGGACTAAGGTAGGAAGACGTAGTAGATAGAAGGTCTATTGCCGGAAGCCTCCCTTCCTGGTATACGTCACGCGAAAGAACGACTATTGAGTCAAGATAAGGAAACACCGCTTGTACGCCTTGCTCAAGAATATCGTCATTTGGGACGTAAACCGTCTCAATTGCTGAGATTGTCCCATTTGTATCAGGCGTAAGCCTTTCATGGAGAGATGCCATTTCAGACGTTAACGTAGCTTGATATCCATCCTCTGAAGGGATTGTTTTCATAAGTATTGATAACTCGTTTCCTGCTTGAGCAAACCTGAAAATATTATCTATAAACATTAATACATCGCGTTTTTGCTCCCTGAAGTATTCAGCTACCGTAACCGCGGAGTATGCGGTTCTGAAACGAACAGCCGGATTCTCACCCATCGGACCAAAAATAAGACTAACAAAGGGGAGTACCTTACTTTGGAATAAAGTTTCATGAAGTTCTTGACCCTCTCTTATTCGCTCTCCAATTCCTGCAAAGACTGCCGCACTTTTATCTCTATTTAAGACTACAACATTATGAATTATTTCGGTTAATAAAAGAGTCTTTCCAACTCCCGCACCTCCAAAAAGACCAATTTTTCCGCCGCGCCCAAGTGGCGAAAAAAGGTCAATTGCTTTTATTCCTGTTTCAATAAGCGTTTCCGCGGTCGTGAGGCTTGCATAAGGTGGTGCATCTTGAAAAATAGGTCTTTTTGTTGAAGTGGGAAGTGCTCCTAAACCATCAATCGGCTCACCAAAAATATCTATAACTCTCCCTAAAAGTTTATCTGACAGCCCGATTAAAATCGGACTACCCGTATTTATTAACATGCCTCCCCGGAATAGCGTATTTGTTGAAGAAAAGGCGAGACAATACAATCTTTTATCGCGTGACGATTGAACTACCTCCATTCTTATTTTTGGATCATCGCGAAGTTGCAATATATCATGAATTTTTGGCTGAGTTGAGGCGTCCGGAAATTCCACCTCAACAACTTGGCCCTGAATGGAGATAATTTTCCCTAGGTGTTCCATAGAGACATAGATGAGAGGGTCTGTAATTGTTTCCTGTTTGCATCTTCGTGTTTAAGTCGGGCCTTCTCAATAATTGTTTTTTTAAGTTCTAAATCAATATTATCAATGGTAGAATTGAGTCCTACAACCCGGGACGAAAGCTTTGCGAGCTGGAATTCTCTGACTGCCTGCTCAAAAATAGAAGCGAAAATCTCTTTTTCAAAGAAAGCAAGAATTTTATTTACGTCTGGTTCAAGAAAGTACTTAGTGTCAACTTTCTCCTGTTGCGCATTTGAGGGTTCAGGATTCCCCGATATGTCAAGCATTGTTTCCTTTTGACGTAAAATACTTTCAACCGCGCCATAAAAGACAACAACTCGTTCAAACTGAATCATATAGAGAGCAATTTTTTGAAGCTGCTCTTCATCAACCTTACTGTCGGGAAAGTCAAAGTAGGCAACTGGTTTGGTAATTCCATTATCCCTTGCAAGTTTGAGCCCCACTTTTCCAACGATTAAAACATTATCCGCAAATTCGCCGACATATCTTGTGAAAAGATCAAAAGTGCGCCTCACAATATTTCCGTATAACCCAGTATTAGCAGATAGGTATACAAAAAGGGTTTTTCCGTTTTTTGACAGAAAGCTCATTTTTTTTAGGTCGGCAACCTTTTTTTGTTTCATAATAATGGCAATATCGCGTTTGCTTGACGACTTTATATCTTGAAAAATGTCATTAATTTCGGAAGCAAATTGACGGCTTCTTAGAACAGCATCCTGAGTCCTTGTAATTCTTACGGCAGCAATTTCCTCAAATGCCTCAACTATCCCCTTGATGTTTGAAAGCGATATGATTTCAGACCCTACAGATTTTTTAGTTGCCATAGCTTTTAACTTATTGCTGTGCTTTTACCAGGATTATTCTTGGGTTGAATTTTCCTTATTTTTCCAAGCAGCTCATTTATGTGAGAAGAGGTTGCAATTATATTGTCAACACTTGCGTGAAAACTCTTGTCCGTCTCGTATAGCAAAGTTAATTTTTCCATGTCTTCTTTTATTTTTTCAAAACTATCATCTTTCCAATAATCCCCCCAGATCATACTAAAAAGAAAGACTTGTATATTCTCCGCCGCTATAGTGCTTGGGGCTTGTTGAAAGAATCGAGTGATCCTGTCTCCTGTCTTAATGATTGTTTTTATCCCCTCATTTACTTCTTCTCCAAAGTGAATATAGCGCTGACTTTTGTTGTATAGAGTAAGAAAGGCCCTTAGTTCCCGCGCGATGCTTCTTTTGAGAGTAGACTGAGTTTGCTGGCCAACCCTTGTTACTGAAAGAAAGGGGTTTATAGCGGGGCGTCTGCCTTGGGAGAAAAGATCTGAGTCAAAATAAAGATGGCCATCTGTCATTGACATGAGGTTTGTCTGAATATATCCTGATAAATCTCCCTGTGCTGTCTCAGCAATGGGTAGCACCGTAATTGAGCTCTCGCCTGACCCTATTGCAAAATTGCCTGCCCTCTCCAGAAGCCGTGCGTGTATATAAAAAATATCGGCAGGGTAGGAATTTCTACCCGGAAAGCGACGGCCAAGTAGCGCGAGTTCTCGATAGAATTTTGCGTGCGTTGATAAATCGTCAATTACCAGCAAGGTATCAATGCCGTGATCACGAAAATACTCAGCAATTGTCATAGCAGAGTAGGGCGTCATAAAGATTGTGCCCACGGGATCGCGCGATGTAGTCGTAACAATTATTATCTTATCAAGTACCTTATTTTTGGCAAATAATTCCTCGATTCTCTTAATGTCGATCTTGCGCTTGCCAACCATTGCATAAATGCAAATGTTTCCTTTTTTGGCTTGAGAAAGAATAGCCTGGAGCAGAAAATTAGTCTTGCCGGTTTTGCGGTCTCCAATCAAGAGTTCGCGTTGTCCGTGTCCTAGCGGAATAAGAAGGTCAACAATTGAAACACCGGTGGCAAAATGCCTTTTGATAGTTTTTCTTGAAACGATGCCCTGTGGAGCAATCTGGATTTGACGCACTTCTTTTGGTTTTTTTTGACGGCGCGTGGGGTCAAATGAGTTCCCAAATGGATCAACAATCCCGCCTAAAAGTTCCGCGCCTACTGGAATCTCAAAATATTTACCCGTTCTTGTAATTTGTAACCCAACACGAACTGGCGAATTTGTGAAAGTGAGTATCTCAACATGATTTTCAGATAAAGATAATACTTGTCCCACTTCACCCGACTCAAATATCATGAGTTCTTCAGGCATGGCTCCGGGTAAACCGTTGGCGTAAACTATTGGGCCAACAACTTGCTCAACATAACCAATCTCTTTTGTTTGCTTAAGATATTGATCGAAATTCATATTGATTTAAATATTTCTTCGCGCTTTGTCTTAAATACCTCCTCAAGCTTTGTTTTGAGACTATAGTCACGATACAGGCCATTAAAAACTATAATTGCCCCTCCAAGAATGCTTGGCTCGACATTTATTTCAATGATTATATTTTCCGCAAGAAGCTGCCGGGCAAAGGCTGATATTTTATCGATTGTTGACTGCTGCGCTTCAAAGGCAAGAGTCAGAGTTATAGCTTGTAAGCCCTCGGCTTTATTTTTAATTTCGGCAAGATTCTTTGCGATTTTTTCTCTTAGGGCCTCATCGAGAGGTTTACCCTGAAGAAGGCCCAGAATATAGGCTCTAAGCTGCGGCGAAACTTTTGTATCAAGTATTTTTTCAAGATCGGCTTGCTGCCGAAAAAGTACGTCGAGAACAAGCGAAATTTCCAAATATAATTGTTTTCTTTCTTCCAGGGTTTTTATTGACGAAAGCGAATAGCCATTCATTTTGATTCCCCGCCTGCAACGCTTTGCCAGCCCGCAGAGCTACGCTCAGCATTGCTGGCGGGCGTAGCATTGCGGGCAGGTTGATTTTCAACAGCTTCTTTCAGCGCCTCCAGGATAAGGTCTTCGTGTTTATCAAGATCAATAGACTTTCCTATCGCAAGTTGAACAGCATTTTCAGTTATTTTATAAATATTATCTTGAATTTTTTGAATTTCCTGTTTTTTGTAATCTTCAACTTCGTTCGACGTATCAGCGTACAACTTATCAATTTTCTCCCCGACAATTTTTTGGGATTCAAGAGTCTCTCTTCTTAAAATATTTTTAAAGTCTTTTATTTCCAAAGTTGCTTGTACTTCTATATCTTTTGATATACTCTTAAACATATTGATATACTCTTTGAGCAGTTCGTCAAATGCACGGCTGTATTCTATCCTTAATCCTTCAGAAGTTTTTTGAAGTTCTTCTTTTTGAATGCTTTGAAGAGTATTGGATATTTCAGAGGATACATCCGATGCCTGTTCTTGAAAAAGTTTAGTTTCAGCAACTGCCTGTCGGGCCTGAACACTCGCGGCCATTATTATTTCATGAGCCTTTTGTCTCGCCTGATTGAGCATAGTTTCACTAGATCTAAGTGCATCTTTATTATGCAAACTAATTCTTTTAAGAGCATTTAAGTAATAGCCTGCCAACAATATGACAGTTCCCGAGAGAACCAGGATGGAAAAAATAAGAGCGTAAAGTAGTAATGATTCAGTCATAATGCTAATATCAAATAGCCAATAGCAAGGCCTGCAAGCACTATTCCAATTGTTAGAACAACATTCATCAGAACACTGACCTGAATAAAAACTCCCGCCAATGGATTTCTGCCCAAGGCTTCAATACCAGTTTTTACAATTCTTCCAAAATGAATAAATCCTAATATGAATGAGGTAACTACAACAAATGCCGCAAGTATATATCTGAAAGTGGTGAGTGGGGTAAGGAACGGTGAGCTAATTACATTTTTAAGGTTTTCAACAAGATTGGTTCTGGTTGCGATAAATGTGGCATTGAAGTGGGGGTTAATATAGACTAATATTTTTCCAACAGATTTAGAATCGCTTGCGCTATAATCTTCAAGCGATGTTCCTAAGACAAAGCCATTTGCCGTAGATTTAGCTGCAACACCCCTGATCTCACTTGAGGTTAAAAAGTCGTTCTTTTTGATTACGCCATTTATTGTTGATACACGCACATATGCCTTCCCGCTTATTAAAACCGGATAGGTATTTTGTAGATTTGCATCACCGTTCTCCAGGAATAATGCCGGTGTGCTTGTTATAACGCCATAAGTTGATGGTTGGTAAGCATAAGTAGCAAGCTTATATCCTTGGTCGGTTGATGCTATGACGTCTCCGTCGAGGACGTTCTTGTCAATAATTGGAATAGAAATTGCAATACCTGTTCCAGTCAAAGCGTTTGGTTCCTGGGCTGCAGCAGGAAGCACTAAGCAAAAAACGAGTATTGTTCCCAAAAAAAATTTTCCAATCGAATTCACAGCAAAAGAGCTTCGAATGGATTCAAAGTCAAGGTTTATCATAGGACAGTTCTCTGGTCATCTTAAGGTTAATTTTCACGATTAATTAAATCATACTTGTACAGAGTTGGACATGTCAATAGATTAAAGCATGGACAAAGTTACCCAAAATGAGGACAAAAGTTGGACATTAGTCCCTTGACATTTTTCACAGAGTGTGTCTTACTCTTATTATAGCGATTTTGATTGACCCCGATTTAATCGGGGTTGAACAAATTTAATGCCCAATGCAAGATAAACTCCTGACAATTCAGGAGGCAGGAAAACTTTTAGGGGTCTCCACCAAGACTCTTAGGCGTTGGGAGGCTCGCGGAATTCTAACTCCTCAAAGAACAGCCGGAAATCAACGAAGGTATATTAAGTCTCAAATAGAGAATTTCAAACTCCAACAAAAGTTTGGTATTAATACAGAGTTTAATCCTACGCCCTCAGGGCAAATTTTTCAGGGTGAATCACCAACCGCCCTAGGCGCTCAGCATAAGCTGGCCCGCATAAGTTGGGGAGTTCGCGGAATAAAGAAGGGAATATTTATCCTGTCCGTGAGTTCTTTGGGAGTATTGGTGGGAATAGCAGGCGTGTTTGCCTTAGGTAAGGCAACGGATTTATTTGATAATAACAAGCTTGCAGGCCTGTACCCACGCGCCCTTCCAACTCTCAATGAAAGCTATAAACAGGTGTTGGCAGCAGGAACAGAAGGCTTGAATCCAACGCTCCTCGTTAACATTCCAAGTAACTTTTTTGAGGGTATTGAGGCTCAAAGGGTGGCAACCTTATCAGGTGGAATTATAACGGAGGGTGCTGATATAGACGCAGCGGAGGGATCAGTGTTTGCCTCAAATCTTCTTTATGGAGTAGCCTCAGGGTCTGGCATATTGATTGGCATAGGGCAGACTCCAACTATATCGAACAATGGTGTACTAACACTAAATAATACAATCGGAGAATTGACACTTAAAGGTTCGGGCGCAACAAGCATCTCTACGTCTGATAAAACCATCACCATTTCCTCAACAACAAATGATGGTGATATTACGGGAGTGACGGCTGGGACAGGGCTTTCAGGCGGCGGAACCTCCGGTAGTGTCACTCTTACAAACGCTGGAGTAACAAGTCTCACCGGAACTTCGAATCAAGTAAATATTTCTGCTTCAACAGGCAGCATTACTTTATCACTCCCTCAAAGCATAGGTACAGGTTCATCCCCGACTTTTTCAGGCCTAACATTATCGTCATTCACATCAAACGGTGGCCCACTATATACAAACGCATCAGGGACACTTGCCCAAGTAACTGCAGGAACAAGTTCGCAGTGTCTTTTGGGTGGCACCACCCCCTCTTTTGGTTCCTGCGGCGCAGGTGAAACCTCTGATACTTTCTGGAATCAATCATCGGGAGCATTGTTTGCCAATAATTCTACAGTTGATCTCTTGATTGGAGCACAGGCTTCATCATCTGCCGAGTTTGCAATTACCGGCATAAATGATGGCACACCTACGGCATCTATCT
>CAYHUY010000004.1:0-47918 GCA_964360265.1 uncultured Gammaproteobacteria bacterium
AACTCGCATAGCTACAGTTTATCAACTGTCGCATATGTGGTGGGAGAATACGGGACTAGCCGAACGTAAAGGCAAAAATTTCGATTCCCGGGGAAAACTCAAGTCTCAATAAATGTTCTCCGCGGCTACCCTTTAAGTCAATTAAATTGTAAAGTCTATCTTCATTCACGGTTATAGTCCCACGCTCAGGGTCCGACCCTGAGCTTGTGGCATCAACGAGCTTACCATCGAGAAAAACCCGAACAGTCCTAATGTCCCCAACATCTTTCGCTCGCATTACCAAGAATGCTTTGTTAGCTGAAAATTTATATTCTAGAACAGCATTTTTACCACTCGTTGAATATTCATCCATAACTATCCAGTCTCCGCCCAATGTAAAAAAATTGACTGGAATACTGTTCGCAGTCTTTAAATTTTTATAGGAACCTTTCTCGATCCTTCCGTTTGGAAAATAATATTGCATGCGCGATAGACCAAGATATGTTTCTGGAGAATTCTTTACGCGAGGGGTTTCATCAGGAAGACCTGACATGTCTTCCCCAACTTTCGAACCAGCTTCTTCGAGAAGTAGTCGAATTGCTTTTTCTGCCTCTTCATATTTTCCTTCTCCAAAATGGACGTATCGAACAATTCCATCTTTATCTATTAAATATTTTGCCGGCCAATATCTGTTATTAAAAGCGTTCCATGTTGCATAGTCATTATCCTGAGCAACTGGATAATTTATTCCATATTGTTTCATGGCAGCTACAACATTCTCTGTCTTCTTTTCGAATTCAAACTCGGGAGTATGGACTCCGATAACTACAAGTCCTTGATCTTTATATTTTTCATACCAGGACGTCACATGGGGGAGAGTTCTAATACAATTAATGCAAGTATATGTCCAGAAATCTATCAGAACAACTTTTCCGCTAAGTCCCGCAAGCGTTAAAGGTTCGGAGTTGAGCCAATTCGTAATCCCGGTAATTTCAGGTGCAGGAAAATTTGCATTAAATAAATCATTTTGCTTTTTTGTGGGCATTGGATTAAATGGCTTGCCAACCATATCGTCTTCCTTACCTTTGCCTCGGATTAGATCTAATTGTTTTCGAATCTGTTCGTTGCCCTCAAGATCCACAATAAATTTCGAATACGCCGGGAATACATCTAGTAATTTGCTCTGCGCAACTTTATCGTAATTTGTCAAGATTAAAATTGCGGTCGCGATCATAATGACTCCGAATGCTTTCTGAATGATTCCCGTGTATTTATTGAGCGCACGAGTTCGATTAATAAGTCTCTGTCCCGTATACGCAAAAATGAATAAAGGGATTCCTACGCCCGCAAGATAAACTATTGTCACTAAAATTATCTCGAAGTTGACCGCCCGTGTTGCAGCAAGCGTTGCAATCGCAGCTAAAATCGGTCCGGCACACGGTGTCCAAACTACTCCCAAAGACAAACCCGTAATAAACCCAGGAAGAAAACCGGTCGACGTTGTTCTCCCTAACACGCCGAATCTCCCCGAAAAACGCGAAACCCAACCTTCAACTATTCGAGTAAGCGGAGGAATTACCATTGCCAAACCAAGGAATAGCAAAACCGCAATCGCAACATAACGCAAAATATTAGGGTCGAAGCGAAATACGCTTACGAGATAAGAGATCGTTAATGTTAAAATTCCAAAACTCACCAGAATTCCAAGTGTTATTCCAAGTGGCCGCCTATGATCGTGTCCTAAAATAGAAGAAGATAAGATTACAGGCAGGAGGGGCCATATGCAAGGTGCCGCAATTGTAACCAACCCCGACAAAAAAGCGAACAACAAAAGAATTCCCATATTTACAATGCGCTATTAACTGTCTTTACGAGGTCCTCCTTTTCCCAAGAGTCTGAGGAACGAGAAACTTCAACTCCGTTCTTAAGCACTACCTTAGTATGTTGGATAGGAATATTAAACTCTTGTACCAGAGCTTTTTCATCAAAATCAGTATCCGAATCATTAAAGTTAACACGAAACCCGACAACATTAGAATTATTTAACTCCTCGAATCCGGCGAAAATCTCAGGTTCCTCAACCCTGCAGATAGGACACCAATTTGCGTAAAAATCCAGCAGGATAATCTTATTTTCCTGCTTTGCTCTCTCATAATCGGCCTTATTAAATTCTAAAAACGGCGAAACGTTTCCTGCCAGAACATTCCCCTTATGTCCCTCAACTTTTCTTCCAGTTTCAGAAGGATTAGCCTGCTCCCTTTGAGGAACAGTCGAATTTCGATTCGAATTTAAAACCAAAAGGATCCCAATGCCTCCAACAATTAAAATTATTATTAAAATGATTATTGCTTTATTCATATATAGGCAGTATTATTGTACCATGATTAAAGGAATTGAAAGCATATTAATTGGAAGTCAAAGTGCCGTAAAACTTGCCAAGTTTTACAGGGAAACTGTTGGTCTTAAACAAATAGACGAATTTGGAATGGGAGAAAGCAATGAAAAAGGATTTATGTTTGAGACGGGAAATGTTGGGTTTGTTGTGATGGACCATTCGCGGGTTATAGGAAAAAATAAAAACCCTGAAAGAATAATTTTAAATTTTGAAGTCGGCGATATTGAAAAAGAGGTAAAACGGCTCAAGAAGGCAAGGGTCAAGGTTCAGCAGGATATCTATCATGTTGAAGGATACGGATTAATTGCTACTTTTGTTGATCCGGACGGAAACTTTTTCCAATTAGTCCAGGTCAGAGCATCAAACTAGCTGTTAATGCTTGCAAAATTAAAGATTGGTGTTATTATATTGGCAATGGAAGAGGAAGCCACAAAAGAAGTTTTTCAATCTCCCCCAGATTTTCAAAGTAGGCTTTCACGCCCAAAATCCTCATCTTCCGCAAAAAAATACCTTGTGATGATCATCTTAATTATTGTTGTGGGGATACTAATCTTTGGAATAACAAGAATCTTCAGCGGAGACCAAAGCAATGAAGATAGCAACATTACTCCTACTGCAGCCCCCGAAGTATTCCCAACAGAGGAACCAACACCTACTGAAACACCCAATACAACTCCAACAAAAGAGCCCACAAAAGCTCCGACTCCAAAACCCACCGTAAACGCTATCGATAGCGCGACCGGTCTTGATCGCAGTAAGCTTTCAATACAAATTCTAAACGGCAGTGGTATAGCAGGAGCCGGTAAGACTGCCAGTGACCTTCTTGAAGGCCTTGGATATAATGTAATTCAAATTGGAAATGCGGAAACCTTCGATTTTGAAAAAACTACAATTCAGATAAAAAGTGGAGAAGACAAATTTCTTCCTCTCCTTAAAAAAGACCTGTCGGGAGAGTATAGCGTAGGAACTACATCTGCTGATCTTACTTCAAGTTCCAACCCCGACGTCATCGTCACAATCGGTAAGGAATAATTAATTGGTTATTTTGGGAACTGATTTACGGAATTTCATATAGACAAATTGTGAAAGTATTGCAAAACCAAAAACCAAAATCATTAACTTCAAGGACATAAATGTCTTCAGGCTATAGAATATTACATCTTGGACGTTAATGAATACGTCCCAGGAGTTCAGTCTGTGTACACGTCCTAACACTACACCAAACCCCACAAAGAAATTTAGAATGTATATTATTGGAATATGTTCTCGAATTTGCTTTTTTGATTTGTTCTTTAAAAGCATTTTTTCGAATGGATCAATTGCCATTATAAACGTAATAACGCCCAGTATTATAAGAATAAGATAGAGAGTTATATCTACTGCAAGATATACTCCTGTTATCCTCTTCATATCTCTCAAGATATGCGCCATATCCGTTACGAGATAAATGGTATTTGGTAGAAAGAAAAACCATATTACGCCAAAGCCGACTTTGGCTATAATATTTTTATTTCTGTGCATTAATATACCAAAAACTATAGGGATTAATGCCAAAATCACATTGAAACTCATCCACCCTAAATTAAAAGCTAGGATATCCATTGAGGAATATCAGAAGAGCCTACCATTCTGAGGTCAGTAAATCGTAGCAAACCGAACCCCAAAAGTCAAAATTTAGTTCACTATTTCAACCTCAACCTCCGGTACAAAATCGAAAGTCGCAAGGAATTTTTTCTGGATCACTTTTATTATCGACAGTACATCGGTCGCCTTGGCATTACCTAAATTTACTATGAAATTGCAATGCTTTGGTGACACAAGCGCATTCCCTATTCGATATTCAGATAAATCAAGGCGTTTAATAAGATATCCCATTGCAACTTTTCCATGCCAATCCCGCTTAATTTTTTCCTTAAGATCCGGATATACATCTAAAATTTTGCGGACATGTTCTGTGTCATTAATATTTTTAAATACGCTCCCACAATTTGGGTATTCAAGAGGATGACGAATTTTACGGTATTCAATATTATTAAGATACGTTTGCCTTGCGCGCTGCAGGGTTGCGGGAGTTGCTGAGGTTAAACGAAACTGTACGCCAATAACACCCAAACCTTTTTTTTTAACTACCGAGTTTCTATATGAAAATTTTAATTCAAATCTCTTGAGAGTTCTGAAGCGTGGTTTTCCCAAAACAATCTCGAAAGTTTCCGCTTCCTTAACCGAATCTTTTATCTCTCCTCCAAAGGCACCAACATTTCCGCGGATGGCCGCGCCAACTTGACCGGGTAAACCTCCCGCCCACTCAAGCCCAATTAAATTATTCTCAAATGCAAACTTAATAACATCGTCGAGTATTACCCCTGCGTCCGCTTCGATAATGTGAGGCTTTATAAGTCTTATCGAATTAGAACTGCGCAAAAAGCGAATTACAGCGCCGTCAAAATAATCCTCTGTAAAAATTAGATTAGATCCGAGCCCCAAAAAAAATATCTTTTTAATTTTTTCCCGCCTCGACTCGCCGTCTTCGGCGCGGCGGGCTTTTTTAATAAATTCAAAGGCTTTTTTTATATCATCTTTATTCTCAACATCAATTAGGTAGGCAACCTTACCGCCAATTTTGTACCAAAGAATATCTCGAATCTCAAAGTCTTCGTATACCTTCATAGGGCTTCATTTTAGGCTATTTTGGATTATTTATCAAACTGCTTCAAACGAGGTCAGAACAAGAAGAATTAAAGTTGATTTTCGCCAATAAGATAAATCGAAACTATTACTATTGTCGCAACGCTTATTGCAAGTATTGCTTTTGCGATTGCCAGCGTTGCACTCTTGTCTTTTTTGTTTTCCACAAGGTATATGAAAGCAAACCAAGAAGCCCCAATCGGACAAATTATAGTGACAAAAATCGCGCGAAGAAGCGCGTAAGGCTGGCCAACAACCGCCAAGAAAAGCCTATCTGAACCTTCTCCGCCTATAAACATTGACGCTAGCCCTATCCAGAAAAGAGCAATAGGCGTAAGCAGGAGTACTTCAAGGATCCAAAAAAGTTCGTGGTTTTTCTTCATGCTTATCATACCATCAGTTTAGAACAAAAATTCAGCCACTGTCAATAGTCCCAAGTTGCAAAACCCCACGAGTGTTCAATATAATAATGGGCAGGATAAGAACTTATGAAATTTAATATTTGGATCATTCCCCCCGAACCAATTTATAGTCAAATAAAATCAGTTATTAATCAGCTATCTCTTGAGTACAAGAGTTCTCAATTTAAACCACATATGACCTTGCTTGGGGTTTTTTATGGTGAGAATTTATCAGAAGTTGAACAAAAAACCAAAAAATTAACAATGATTAATAAACTAGAATTAACCCTTGACGCTATTTCTTTTAGCACCACGTATTTTCAGTCAGTTTTTGTTCGCATAAATTCTACTGCTAAACTTATGCAGCTAAATCTTGACGCTAAGAAAATGTTTAATCGGGAAAATAATGTCTTTATGCCCCATATAAGCTTGCTATATGGCGATCACGATATGGATACTCGAGAAAAAGCGGCTTCCGAAGTAAAATTGCCCTTGGCGTCATTTGCTGTCGATAAGTTTTCTATAACATCGGCCGATTCTAACAATCCAAAGGATTGGAAAATCATCTCAACCATCCCTATTACTGGGCGGTGATGCGGCTTATTTATAAATTGAGTGCGTTCCGATATTGTCAAATACAATAATATCGCTATTCTCCAAGTGAAACACAATTCGCCAGTGATAAGAGATGGAAAATGAGTAAAATTTAGATAGTTCGCCTTTAAGTTTGTGGGTTTTTAGGCGTGAGTCGAATGGATTTTGCCGAAAAATCCTTTCTTTTTTATCAAAGTATTTAACGTAAGATTTTGGAAATTTCTTAAGGGATTTTAAAAATGTTGGGGAGTATTTAATTGTCCTGGGCTTCATACCAGAGATCTTTGAGAGATTTTAAAACTTTCCCCTTACCTTGTTTAATTTCTTCTCTGCTTTGCAAAACATCAATAATTGCCTGCATCTCCTCGAGTCTTTTAACATCTATAATGGCTACATCGGGCTTGTTATTACGCATTACAACCACAGGCTCTTGAGTTTTTTTAACGTAATCGAATACTTTACGATAATTTTTCTGAATGTCTTTAGCTGTGGTTATTTTAGGAAGACTGAACATAATAAAGATATATTATCATATATAAAATTATATGTCAATCTTTATATATTTATTGTGCGGTGATTCTTCCGGTAAATGTGCTTTTGGCGAGCATGGCCTGAACTATATTATTAGGAACTTCCTCATAGTGACTAGGTTCAACGTATGGTATCGCGCGCCCTTGAGACATTGAACGCAAGGTTGTAGCATATCCTGAAAGTTCGGAAAGTGGAACGTTTGCCAATATTATGCGGACGTTTCCACGCTCCTCAGATCCCGCAATCTGGGCTCTTTTTGATGAAAGGTCTCCTATAATTGTCCCCATAAATTCCTCAGGTGTTGTTACTTCAACTTTCATAATCGGCTCAAGCAATTTAAGAATGGCTTTTTTGGCTGCTGTCTGAAAAGCCATTGATCCTGCAATTTTAAATGCTATATCAGATGAATCAACATCGTGATATGTCCCATCATAAAGCGTAACTTTAAGATCTGTAACAGGATATCCAAGAAGAATTCCTTTTCCCAAGGTTTCACGAACCCCTTTTTCAACAGACGGAATAAACTCGGAAGGAATTGCCCCCCCCTTGATCGCATTAACGAATTCGAATCCTTCACCGCGACCGAGCGGTTCAATCTTTAAGAAACAGTGTCCATATTGTCCGCGTCCTCCTGTTTGGCGAATATACTTTCCCTCACCCTGAGCTTCTTTTTCAATTGTCTCTTTATAAGCTACCTGAGGCGCTCCTACATTTGCCTGGACGCCGAATTCTCGCTTCATTGTTTCAACTTTTACTTCAAGCTGGAGCTCTCCTACTCCTGAAATAATGGTTTGTCCTGTTTCATGATCTGTTTTTACAGAAAATGTGGGATCTTCATCCATGAGCTTTTTGAGTGAAAGACCCAATTTTTCCTGGTCAGATTTTGTTTTTGGCTCAATTGCCAGCGAGATTACAGGCTCTGGAAACGTAATTTTTTCAAGAAGAATTGGCTTTGATTCATCACACAATGTATCTCCGGTTGAAGTATCTTTCAAACCTACAACTGCCACAATTTCACCGGCGTATGCTTCCTTAATCTCTTCTCTTTGATTTGCATGCATCAAGAGCAAGCGCCCAACGCGCTCCTTTATTTCTTTTGTAGAATTATATGCATAAGAACCTGATGTCATTTTCCCGGAATATATGCGAACGTAAGTAAGCTTTCCAACATGAGGGTCAATCTGAACTTTAAAAGAAAAACCAGCAAATGATTCCCCTGAGTTGAGTTGACGAACTTCTTCCGCTCCTGTTTTGGGATTAATCCCTTTAACTTGCTTAAGATCAAGCGGTGATGGGAGATAATCAACAACTGCATCAAGAAGCGGCTGAACTCCTTTGTTGCGAAGAGACGATCCTGCAAAAATAGGAACAACCTTATATGCAATAACGGCGGCCCTGAGTGCTGTTTGTAATTCCTCATTTGGAATCTCCTGCCCATTGAGATATTTTTCAAGAAGTTTATCGTCAGTCTCTGCGATTTTTTCTACTAATTGTTCTCGATATTTTTTAATCTTATCTTCCAGTCCGGCAGGGATCGTATCTTTCACCTCAAACGTAGCGCCCAATTCTTCCCCGTTCCATAAATATGATTTTTGATCAAGCAAATGATAAATGCCGACAAAGTCATGCTCGCGGCCAATTGGAAATCCTAAAACTATTGGGTTGGCACCGAGTTTGTCGATAATCGACTGAACTGTTTTCTCAAAATCCGCGCCAAGTTTATCCATTTTGTTAATAAAACAGATTCTTGGAACTTTATATTTATCGGCTTGTCTCCAAACAGTCTCACTTTGTGATTGAACTCCTTCCTCGGCGTCAAGGACTGTTACGGCACCGTCAAGAACTCGTAGAGATCTTTCAACCTCTGCTGTGAAATCAACGTGGCCGGGGGTATCAATAATATTTATCCTAACGTCCCCCCAGAACGCGGTTGTTGCAGCAGACACTATGGTTATTCCGCGCTCCCGTTCCTGATCCATCCAGTCCATAACAGCCGCACCCTCATGGACTTCACCAATTTTGTAGGATTTTCCTGTATAGAAAAGGATTCTCTCTGAAGTTGTGGTTTTCCCCGCGTCAATATGCGCAATAATTCCAATATTACGGATTTTATCTAAAGGAACATTTCTATCTTGTACAGCCATAAATAATAAAAAAATCGAGTCTTGCCTCGAAGCAATGTTTATTTTACCAAAAAATAGGTTCGAATGTAAAGCCATTTGTCCTGAGCGAACAGAGCGAGTCGAAGGATGCTATAATCATACCCATGTTTGAACAGCGTTTGAAAAATCTACAAAAAAGTTTGGCGGAAAATAAAATTGATGCCCTGATTGTTTCAAGTGCAGTAAATATTGCCTATTTAACCGGATATTCCAATTTTTCAAAAGACGAACGAGAGGCATATTTGTTTATAACCGAATCGAATGCAATTCTATTCACGGATGGTAGATACATCGAAGCGGTTAGAGACATTCTTCCAAAAGGAATAAATGTTTTTCTTCACACCGAACTTTACAAAAGGATTAAGAGTTCGAAACTAAAACGAATCGGTGTCGAACAGAATTTTACTGTTGCGGAACTTAAAAGATTTAAAAAAGAAACGGGTTTGCATTTTGTTTTAATCGAGTCTTTTGTTGAGCAAATGCGTACCGTAAAAGATGAGAGTGAAATAAAAAACATCCGTGCGGCTTGCCGCTTAACGGATAAGACTTTCAAAATGATTCGACCCTTAATACAAAATGGGGTTGCCGAACGAGAAATCGCATGGATCATCGAAAAGTTCATAAAAGAGGCTGGGGGCGAATTGGCATTTGATACAATTGTCGCGTTTGGCGCAAACGCCGCTATTCCGCACCACATGAGTTCGAATAAAAAACTTTTAAAATCCGATCAATTTGTACTGCTTGATTTTGGAGTAAAAGTAAACGGGTATTGCTCTGACATGACCCGAACATTACTTACAAAAAATGCGTCGGACCGCGCAAAAAAGATTTACGAAACAGTACTCGCGGCACAACAAAAAGCCATCGACTACTTAGGCTCAGGGTCGGACCCTGAAGCTAAGACGGTTGCTAAAAATGCAAACGATTACATTGTTGCGCAAGGGTTTGAGAAAATTCCGCACGGGTTGGGACACGGCATTGGCATCGCAGTTCATGAAAGACCGACTCTTTCACCAAAATCCAAAGATAAACTTGTTCGTAATAATGTTTTTACAATAGAGCCGGGAATTTATGTCCCCGGTTTTGGGGGCGTACGCATTGAAGACGACTTTATTCTTTCCGACAAGCTCGAACAACTGACAAAATCCCAAAAAGAACTGATTGAAATCTAATAGATGTTTGTATAAAATAAAACACCAATGAAAACTGCAGCGATTTTTGGGATAATTGTATTATTAGGATTTATTGGAGTCTATATGCTCACTACCCAAAATAAACAAAACCAAACTGAAAATAATTTCTTAACACCCACTCCAACTCCTACTGTATCATTCAAGACTCCCACCCAAGTTCCTACCGTTCCCGAAAACGCCCGGATAGCCGCAGTTTCTGCAACTATAAAAACTGCTAAGGGGAATATTGAAGTTGCGCTTTACGCATCTGGGGCCGCAAAAACTGTAACAAACTTTGCAACATTTGCAAAACGTGGATTTTATAACAATTTAACTTTTCATAGAGTAGAACCATGGGTAATTCAAGGTGGGGATCCTATGGGAACAGGAACAGGTGGATATTCAATCTACGGGGAAACCTTTGAAGATGAGATAAATCCGGAAAGCAAAATATATCAACAAGGCTATGTCGAAGGTATTCTTGCTATGGCAAATAAGGGACCAGACACCAACGGCAGCCAATTCTTCATACTAACTCGTACTACATCGCTTGAGCCAAACTACACTATTTTTGGGAAAGTGACTCGCGGAATGGAAGTTGTCAAAAGCATACAAAAAGGTGACAAAATCCTGGGAATAGACATCCAATAAGTTTACGAAACCTCGTCTAGGATCGCAACTTTTGAATTTTTAACGCCAGCTTTTAATTTTTCTTCTGCTTCTTTATATTTATCACCGAGCAAACTTCTATAATGCATGGGAATTGTAATTTTTGCAGCAATAACATTTGCCGCTTCAATAGTTTCCGAAACTTCCATTGTATATGTCCCGCCCATTGGAAGCATTACTATGTCAAGGTTTTTTGAAGCTAAATTCTGCATTTCAGGAACAAAATCTGTATCTCCGGCATGATATATTTTTTGATTGTTGACGAACAAAATGTATCCAACCCAATTATTTGATTTTGGATGATAATTTAAACGATCTGGACGAACATTATATGCCGGAGCCGTTTCAAACTTTGTTCCTTTGATATTGTAAGAATTGTTCGGCGAAACCTCAAATTTTTGTTCGTTGGGAATTTTAAGTGTTGCAAGCGAATCTGGAGTAGCAATAATAGTTGTTTCTGGCTTTAGAATATGATCGATATCTCCAAGAGATAAATGATCATGATGCGCATGGGTTATAAAAATTAAATCCGCTTTATCCGAAACGTTACCAGGGAGTTCGTATGGATCAATAAAATAGATTCTATTCCCGTTCAAGCTATCGACAATTGAAAAGCTTGCATGCCCAAACCACCTAACATTTTCCACACTGACAATATACCACAAAATGCTATAATTTCACTATGAATACTGTTCAATATATTATTAGTGAGTTAAGCCCCAAAGACTTTGATCCAAACGCTTCGGTTGGAGACGTTAATGAGTATCACTTAAGAAGAGCTTCAAGGGGAATTCTTAAAAAAAACGACACAATAGCACTAATTAATATTACGAGAGATAACTACCATAAACTACCCGGGGGTGGGATTGAAAATGATGAGACTCCGGAATTAGCGTTCGAGCGAGAAATCTTAGAAGAGACAGGATGCGATTGTGTTATTAAAGATTACGGAGGAATTACAATAGAATACAGGAAGGAATCAAAAACTCTACAGATATCTTATGTATTCTTCGCAGAAATCAGGGGTGAACCAGGTGAGGCACGATTTGAGGATGCCGAAATTGAAGAAGGCTCCAAATTAGAATGGATTCCCATAAAAGAAATTGATGCTGTAATGTCAAAAGGGCAACCCACAGATTATGATGACAAATTTATTCATAAAAGAGACACCGACATAATAAATTTCTACAAGAATAAACTGTTCGGGGAAAAATTAAAGTAGCAACTACCACCTGAAATGGCTAAACGCCTTATTCGCTTCGGCCATGCGGTGGGCAATGTCTCTTTTCCGAATAGCTTCTCCTGCATTTTTTGTAGCATCAAGAAGTTCTGCTGCGAGTTTTGAGGCAAAGGATTTGTGCTGCGCAGTTGGCCTTTTTGAAGCTGCCTCCAAAATCCATCTGATCGCAAGAGCCGTCTTGCGTAGACCACGCACTTCAGATGGAACTTGATATGCCGCTCCTCCAATTCTTCTTGCCTTTACTTCAACCTTTGGACCTACTGTTTCAATTGCCTGCTCGAATAGTTTTACAGGGTCTCCTTCTTTTTTAAGAAGTTCAAAGGCGTCATAGACCACACGCTGAGCGATCGTTTTCTTGCCATCACGCATAAGCCTGTTTATAAACTTTGCCACAAGAAGATTTTCGTAGATCGGATCCAACTTGGTATGTATTCTTTTTTTAACAGTTTTTCCTCTCATACATTATGCGGCTGCAGCAATACTTGGCTTCTTTGTTCCGTAGCGGCTGCGAGAACTTCTTCTTCCCTCAACTCCCGCCAAATCAAATTTTCCGCGAACCAAATGATATTTTACACCAGGTAAGTCTTTTACACGCCCGCCGCGAACCAAAACTATTCCATGTTCGGCCAGATTGTGTCCAATTCCCTGAATGTATGCCGTTACCTCTTCTCTGTTTGATAATTTTATACGTGCGACTTTTCTCAAAGCAGAATTAGGTTTTTTAGGAGTCATCGTTCGCACTAGGGTAACCACGCCACGCTTTTGAGGAGAAGGTACTTGCGTATATTTTCTTTTTTTAGAATTAAATATAGATAGCAAAGCGGCCGCCTTTATCTTCTTTATTTTTGTCTTCCTGCCACGTTTTATTAATTGATTTAAGGTTGGCATACTGCTGTATTATAATACATTTACGTTCGGATTTCTACGCTTGGATTTAGCGTTTGAGTTTGAATCTGTAACTCTTGCGTATCTGCCTCAAAAAATTCTTTGCGCACCGGTATTAGTCTTCCAACAATAACATTTTCCTTGAGACCAATGAGCCAGTCTTCTCTTCCCTCAAGCGCTGCCTCAGTCAAAACCTGCGTTGTTTCCTGAAATGATGCAGCAGAAAGCCAAGAATCGGTAACAAGAGCCGATTTTGTTATTCCAAGCACTATTTCACGTGCAGATGCAGGTTCTCCACCTTCAGAGATTACGCTTGAGTTTTCTCCTTCAAATCTAAGTTTTGAGACTAGGTCTCCTGGCATCAGCGCTGTGTCGCCAGGTGTCTCAACCATTACCTTATCTGACATTTTGCGAATTATTGTCTCAAAATGTTTATAGTGAATTGGGATTCCCTGAGACTCATAGACTCCTTGAATTTGTTCTATGAGGTACTGTTGGGCAGATATAAGCCCGGAGATCTTCAGAACATCTCGCGGATCAAGATATCCTTCACAGAGTTGGGTTCCGGCAACAACGGTGTCTCCTTCAGAAACCAAAATTGTTGAGGTAAGGGGTACAAAATATTCTCTTTCATCAGAGGGCTTTGCGCGTGCATTTCTTATTTTAATTATATGTCCATCATCAACCTTGTCAATTGAAACTTTTCCCCCGATTTCAGCAACCGGCGCAAGCACTTTGGGACGCCTAACCTCAAATAATTCCTCAACCCTTGGTAACCCTTGAGTAACATCAGACATAACCACTCCTCCAAAGTGGCGGACTCTCATTGTTAATTGAGTTCCAGGCTCACCAATACTTTGCGCTGCAATTACTCCAACCGGTGTACCTTCATCCGCTCGTCTGTAAGTAGAGAGATCCCATCCATAACAAGCAGCACAAATTCCATATCTGAGTTTACAGAAAAGAGTAGATCTAAAGGTAATTTCATTCACCGTTTCATCTTTTATAATCACACTTAACGTATCATAGTCAATTTCATTTCCGCGCTTTACCAATATCTTTTTGGCTTTTTTACTTACAACGTCTTTTAAAACTACGCGCCCTAAAAACATGCTTGTCATGTAGGATTCGTTATCGCGCTTATCAAGCGTTGCCCTAATCCCTTCTTCAACACCGCAATCAGCTTCTCTTATTATGACATCGTGCGCAACATCAACTAACCTACGAGTTAGATATCCTGCATCCGCGGTTTTTAATGCTGAATCGGTAAGTCCTTTTCTTGAACCACGGGCTGAATTAACGTATTCAAAAATTGAGAGCCCTTCACGGAAATTTGATTTAATAGGAAGTTCAACGATGCGACCTAATGGATCATATATAAGACCACGCATTGCGGCCAGCTGTTTTATTTGATCTTTCCCCGCTCGAGCCCCACCGGATTCGGCAATTACTCTTACAATGTCGTTTCTATCAAACAAATCCCACGTTAAATTCGCCATATTCTCTGTAGCATCAAGCCACACATTGTTTGACAATCTTCTTTGTTCTGCATGCGTAATGAGACCATTTTGGTATTCCTCTTCTATGTCTTTAATTTTATCTTCTGCTTGCAAGATCAATTCATCCTTGTTGGGAAGCTTCTTCAAATCAAATGTTGAAACGGAAATTCCCGAGATGGTTGCCGCAAAAAATCCAACTTCCTTGAGATTATCAATTAGGATTGCAACCTCCTCTTTACTCACTATTACCATGGCTTTAGTAACAAGAGTCTTGATGGTTGAAGCCTTAATTTCGCTATTTATAAATCTCATGGCTGAAGGCAGTTTTTCGTTAAAGATTATCCTTCCAATAGTTGTCTCTATAATCTGCCCGTCGGAAAAGCCGGCTTCATCGTTTATTCTTGCTTTGATCGGTTCCCTTAATGAAATCTTTTTAAGTGCAAACGCAAGATGCGCTTCATTTTCATCTGCAAAGACTAGTGGATTTTCGCGTCTTAATCTTTCATCAACAGAGGTTAAATAGAATGCTCCAAGAGCCATCTCTTTATTGGGAAGGGTAATTGGCGATCCGTCTGCTGGTTTTAAAAGATTATTAGCAGGCATCATTAATTCAATCGCCTCTTCTTGAGCCCGAGACGATAAGGGAACATGAATTGCCATCTGATCTCCGTCAAAATCCGCGTTATATCCGGCGCAAACACATGGATGAATTTTTATGGCTGACCCTTCAACGAGAACAGGATAAAATGCTTGGATTCCTAGCTTATGTAAGGTAGGGGCACGGTTTAAGAGTACAGGATGATTCTTTGTAATTTCCTCTAAGATATCAAATATCTCAGGCGGTCTTTTTTCTATAAATCTTTTTGCAGCCTTAACGTTAGGAGTAGTTAAGTTTCTTGCGATTACTTCGCGAATTACAAATGGCTTAAAAAGTTCTAGTGCCATTTCCTTTGGAATACCACATTGATTAAGCGTCAACTCCGGACCAACAATGATGACTGATCTCCCAGAATAATCAACACGCTTTCCCAATAGGTTTTTCCTGAAACGTCCTTGCTTACCTCTAAGAATATCCGATAGTGATTTAAATTGTTTTTGTGTTTGGGATGTCCTAATTGAAGTATCAATAAGATAATCAACAGACTCCTGAAGCATTCTTTTTTCATTGCGAAGTATTATTTCAGGTGCCCCGAGTGAGATGAGATGTTTGAGTCTATTATTTCTATTAATTACGCGTCTATATAAATCATTTAAGTCAGACGTTGCGAATCTTCCACCATTAAGCTGTACCATTGGACGAAGGTCAGGAGGAAGCACGGGAAGCACTTCAAGTATCAAAGACCTTGGCTTAAATCCTGCCTTACTCATAGACTCAATTAGATGTTGTCTTTTTAAAAGCTTCAATTGTTTCTGGCTGGATGCTTTCTGCACTTCTTCACGCAATTCCCCAATCAGTTTCTGTAAATCTAGTGCATCAATTACATGAAGGATCGCAGAAGCACCTGTCTCAACTTCAAAAAATATTGGGACATCATATTCAATCAACCTTACATATTCCTCTTCTGATAAAACATCCCAAAGCGCCAGTCCTTTTATAATATCGTTCACTCGATCAAATATCTCTTCTGTTCGGGCTGTTTCTGTCTCTAGTCTTTTTTCTATTGCAATTCGTTTTTGTTTGTATATAACATCTGTTTCTTCAAGAACTAATTCTTTCCGTTCATGCGCAAGTTTTCCCTTTACTCCTTTTACTTTTTCTTTTTCCTCAAGACCAATATTTTTTAACTCCTCACTTGCCTGATTTTTAAGTTTTTTGATCCTGTTTTCGCGAATCTCGGAAAGTGTTTTTTGCGCTTCTTTTCGCTTATCGCTATCAATCTTAGTAACAAGGTAGGATGCAAAATAGATCACGGATTCCAGATCTTTCTGAGAAATATCGAGTAGAACCGAAAGTTTTGATGGACTACCTTTTGAAAACCATATATGAACAACTGGGGACGCAAGACCTATATGTCCCATCCGCTCGCGGCGGACTCGAGAATAAGTGACCTCAACTCCACATCTATCGCAGACTATTCCCTTATATCTTATTCTTTTATATTTTCCGCAATAACACTCAAAATCTCTCGTTGGTCCAAAAATTCTTTCGTCAAACAATCCGTCCTTTTCCGGCCTATAAGTTCTATAGTTAATTGTTTCAGGTTTTGTTACTTCACCATAAGAATAGCCCCTAATATCCTCGGGCCCCGCTACAAGAACCTTCAAGCCCTTAAAGTCTGCTACATTTATTGCGTCAAATTTTCTTTCTTTATTTTTCTTTGGTTCCATAAATTATTTTGTTTCTGTTGGAATTTCTTCCTTACCAAGAGATTGAATTGCCTCACGTTCTGATACGACCCCCACTCCTTCGAGCTGTTCCTGAAGTTCTTGTGCCTTCTCTCTTACCTCTTCCAGTTCAACTACTCCTTTTCCCTCTTCAATCACTGCTTGCATTGGAACAATATTTAGAGAAAGTGACTGCAATTCGCGAATTAATACTTTAAAGGACTCAGGAACCTTGGGTGTCGGAATATCAACGGATTTTATTATTGCTTCAAAGGCTTTGGCACGACCCGAAACATCATCTGATTTAATTGTTAACATCTCCTGCAGCGTATACGCTGCACGGTGCGCTTCAAGCGCCCAAACTTCCATCTCTCCCAAACGCTGTCCTCCCATCTGAGCTTTTCCTCCAAGAGGCTGCTGCGTGACAAGAGAATAGGGGCCGGTTGACCTTGCATGAGCTTTATCTTCAACCATATGAATTAGTTTCATTATGTATCCAATACCAACTACTATGTCATTTTCGTAAGGTTCACCGGTTCTTGCATCATACAGTTTCATTTTGCCATTCGCTGGAAGTCCGGCTTCTTTAAGTAAATCCATATACTGATTCTCGTTCATTTTTTCAAAAACCGGAAGCGCAAGCTTCATGGAAAGTTTTTTGGCAGCAAGCCCCAGGTGTGCTTCAAGAAGTTGTCCCAAGTTCATACGGCCAAGGACTGAGATTGGTGAGATGATTATATCAACCGGTGTTCCATCCGCCAGATACGGCATATCTCCCTCTGGAACTATTTTTGATATAACTCCCTTGTTTCCATGACGTCCTGCTAGTTTGTCTCCAACAACGACATGGCGAATTTGCGCTACTACAATTTGAATCTTCTTTATTGTTCCGGGCTCTAGTTCATCACCGCGGGAACGATCTAATATTTGGACACTCGTGACAATACCGTGTTCTCCATGAGGCATACGAAGTGAAGTATCACGAACCTCACGAGCTTTTTCTCCAAATATTGCACGGAGCAATCTTTCTTCTGCTGTTAATTCTGTTTCTCCTTTTGGAGCAATCTTACCTACGAGTATATCGCCGGGCTTTACCTCTGATCCTACAACTACTATTCCTTCATCATCAAGATTCGCCAAATCCTCTTCTGCGACATTTGGAATATCACGGGTAGTTTCCTCTGGTCCCAGTTTTGTATCAACCATTGTGGCTTCGTACTTTTCAACATGAATTGACGTTAAGGAATCATTTCTGACAAGTTTATCGGAGATTACAATCGCATCTTCATATCCCAATCCGTCAAAAGAGGCATAAGCTATTACCAAATTTTTCCCTAGAGCAAGCTCTCCGTTCTCAGAAGCTGGTCCATCAACAAGAACATCTCCTTTTTTGACTTTTTGACCTACCGATACTACCGGATTTTGATTAAATAATGTGTTATTTGCAGTCCGTTTAAATTTTTGTATATTGATGGTTGTTTCTTGTTTCCTTTCTTTTCCTTTGAGAATAACTTTATTTGCGTCAACGTAAGTGATTTGACCATCATATGGTGCTTTTATTACTCTATCCATAGCCTGGCTTACAAAACTCTCCATCCCTGTACCAACAATGGGGCTTTCACTTTTAATAAGGGGGACTGCCTGACACTGCATGTGTGTTCCCATGAGGGCACGATTGGCTTCATCATGATCGATAAAAGGAATTAATGCGGCTGATGTTCCAACGACCTGTCTTGGAATAATATCAATATATTCAATTTTTTCTTTTTCTACTTCAAGATACTCCCCATTGTATCTTGCAGGAAGAAGCTCATCGGCAAGATACCCTTGCTTATCAAGCTTAACGTCTGCGTGGGTGATATAATGTTCCATCTCCTCCACAGCATCCATATATATAATTTCCTCGCCTACTTTGAGCCTGACTTTATCTCCTTTTTTTTCAATCTTCACTTTTTTATATGGGGCTTCGAGAAATCCGTATTCATTAACTTTTACATATAATGCAAGGTACGTAACCAAGCCTATGTTTGGTCCTTCAGGCGATCTTACGGGACAAATTCTTGAGTACTGAGAAGAATTTATGTCACGAATTGAAAACGATGCCCGCTCGCGTGATATTCCGCCTGTTCCCATAACAGTTAAGCGCCTTATGTTATCTATTTCTGATAATGGATTCGTTTGATCTAAAATTGCTGAAAGCTGTGAGGTTCTAAAAAATTCATTAATAGCCGCAATTATTGGATGCGCATTAATGAAATGAGATGGAGAATACTGTTCTTCGGTCGATGCCAAACTCATTTTCTCCCTCACAATGCGTTCAAGTCGTAAAGCTCCTACCCTAAATGCTGTTGTCTGTACAAGTTCCCCTACAGACCTTATGCGCCTGTTTGAGAGGTGATCTATATCATCAATCTTCCCTTTTCCTGAAGATAAATTTATTAAGTATCCAATTATTCCGTAAACGTCGTCTATTGTTAATGTATGCGTATCTCTCGTAGGGTCAATGCCGGATAGCTCTGAGAGTTTTTTGTTTACTTTGTATCTTCCGACTTTTGATAAATCGTATCTCCTCTTGTCAAAAAATGAATCCTTAAAGTTTTGCTTAATCGTATCAACTACAATCGGTTCTCCGGGATTCATTTTCTTAAATATTTCAATTAGCGCGTCATTTTCGCCGAGTGCAGTATCCTTTTCTAAAGTATTCTTGACAAAGACGTGAGCATTTTCTATCCCTTTAAGCCGATCGTATATTTCATCATTTCCTGAAACGCCCAAAGCTTTTAAGAAAACTGTAGCTAAAAATTTCTTCTTTCTGTCGATCCTCACGACAATCATATCTGTTCTTGTGGTTGAAAACTCCAGCCAAGATCCATGTATAGGCCTCATCTCGGCCGTATATATGGTTTTCCCAGTAATGGGATCTACCGTTGCAGTAAAGAAAACTCCCGGAGATCTTACTATTTGAGAGACGATCACACGTTCTATTCCGTTAATTATAAATGTCCCCCGGTCTGTCATTTTCGGAAATTCACCTAAGAAGACATTTTGACGAGTAGTCTCACCGGTTTTTTTATTTACCAATGTTGCTTCAACTGACAATGGGGAAAAGTACGTTAGGCCTTTTTTGAGTGCTGTATCTTCGGTAAGTTTTGGATCACCAAGTTTATATTCATCAAGAACAAGTTCCCAGTTTTTACCAGTGAAGTCCTCAATCGGGGAAATTTCATCAAGTATCTCTCTTACTCCATTGTCAATAAACCATTGGTATGAATCTTTCTGTATTGATAGAAGATCTAGTTTTGGAAGAGCTTTTTCTACTTTTCCCCAATAATGTCTCTCTTGTGTTGCTGCCCTAGTCATTAGAAATAAATTCGGAAGATGTACACCTATTAAACAAAAAAGAGATAAAAGGTAAAAAAATACCTCCTTCTTTTTAACAAGGTTTTGCTATTTATATATCAAAAGCTCTACTTTGTCAACGGGCAAAAAATATATTTTTACTGTAGGTAAGTTTTAACATTCGCGTTATGTTCTTCAATAGTTCTTGCAGGATAAATTTTCCCACCTGCATGAATATAGAAATAATATGAATTGTCTTGTGGATTTAATGCAGCTCGTATTGCCTCTATTCCTGGGTTTGCAATGGGTCCGGGTGGAAGACCTGGAATAAGATATGTATTATATGGGGAGTCTATTCCTTTGTAATCACTTACTTCAATCTGCGGCCACCACGCACCTTCACGGCCTTTGACGTACTGGATGGTTGCGTCTATATCAAGTGCCATACCTCTTCTTAACCTGTTATCTATTACTCCCGCGATTAAGGGCTTTTCCTCATTTGTTATAGCTTCACGCTCAATTAGAGAAGCCATTATTATAGTTTTCGTAAGTTTTGCGTCATTTGGAGTAAGTCCTAACTCGGCTACTTTGCTATTGAAATTATTTCTCATGAGTGAAATCACCATATCAACATCAGCATCGCGAGGGACGAGGTATGTATCGGGAAAAAGATAACCCTCTTGTCCATTTAATCTTTCTCTCCATTCTTTTTGGTAGGAAGGGATGTTCTTTTTTAACACATCTGCTATTTCCTCAGCTCTGTATCCTTCGGGAACGGTTATCCACCTGTCTAAAGTTCCGTGGTTTAATTCATCGATTATTGTTTCAAGATTCATGGAGGGTGACAATCGATAATCTCCCGCCTGAATATTTCTGTCTTGCCCTTTAAGTTTAATATATATGAAGAAAATAATAGGATCTTTTATAAGACCTTCGCTCTTCAGATTGTTTCCTATCTCGCGGACAGACTCACCTTTCTGTATTACAAATATTTTTTGAGAGCGATCGGCAAGACTTGCGCTCTTGTTCCCATAACTCCAATAAGTAAACGTCAAAACACCTAAAATAATTAGGGCAAGTAAACCTACCGTTAGTCTTTTCATTGAGTTTATAAATGATATTTTACCACAAAGAGACAAATCGGCTATTTTTCTATTTCAAAAATAGGGAAGGGGCCCAAACTGTCAAGCGCTTCGCGAAGATCGTGCTCGCGCTCAGCATATAAAGACACTACATTATCACCTGGTTTTATTTCATCTCCAATTCTTTTATGAAGATACATTCCGGAGCGCTTTTTGGAAGGCGCGCCCAATATTTTTGCAATAACGGTTAGATTTTTACTATCAATATGCCTAAGCCTACCTTTTAAATCTGCGCTTATTGTTGAGCAAAAAATTGCGGGCTTCAATTCCGAAGATGTAATGTCAGGATCACCATTTTGCGCTTTTACTATTTCCTTGAATTTTTTGTGGGCGGCGCCCGATGAAAGAATATCCTTTGCCCATTCGCTCGTATTCTTGTATTTTTTTTTAAACTCGCTCCTTACGTTTTTACTTGCATCTTCAAGACATAATTCAAGAAGCACAGATGAGATATTTAATGCCAGTTCCTCAAGCCCCATGGGTCGCGTTTCCGCCTGTTCTAGTACCAGAAGCGAATCTCTTGCTTCAAGAAGTGGCCCAATACCTGATCCTGCCGGTTCATCTATTCTGTGTATTAAAGTTTTTACTTTTATTTTGAACTTTCTACCCAAGAATTCAAATTTCTTTCCGAGAATCTCTGCCTCCTCAATCTTGTGAATCTTAACGCTTCTTCCATAGGGCAAATCTATTACAACGTGGGTTGAGCCAAAAGCCACTTTTTTCGCCATTACCGAAACCAAAATTTTGTCATAGCTTTCAAACACAAGCGGCTCTTCTATTTTTATTATTTCGTCGTCTGCAGGCGCGATATCAATACTTCCTCCCCAAACAATACACCCCTGTGTCTTTTTAACGATTTTGTATATCGCATCTTCTGTAAAACTAACCTCTGCCAAAACCTCCATAACGTCGGCGGTTCCAGCCGGAGTTGTAATAGCACGAGACGAGCTTTTGGGAATCTTAAAACCGGCCGCCGCTATTATTGGAACCAGAATTAGCGTGACTCTTGTACCCGGTACTCCACCTATTGAGTGCTTATCAGCGACAATACCGGAAAACCTGAGCTTATCTCCTGTTTCAACCATGGCCTTTGTTAAAAAGTACAATTCTTCGTCGCTAAAGCCCTCCGAGTATCCCGATGCTACAAAATATGTTGTTAATATGTCTCCAAGCTTATCCTCTGCGATCTGATCCATAATCGCATAAATCTCGCGATATGTGAGTTTTTTACCTATGAGTTTTTTGCGAATTGCCTCAAGAGCTAAATTTTTTTCATCCATACGTCGCTCCGCTCGTAATAGTCGAATATTTTAATGAATTTCATTTGTCTATTTGGGTATTTGTCTATTTGACTATTATTTAAACTTCTTTTCCCAAGATCATACGGATCGCGCTTGATATAAAAGATTTTATGATTTTTATTGTCCAATAAACTATTCCGTTAAATATACGAACCAACGCAGGTTCTATTCTTAAGAAATAATAGCTTAATTTATTCCAAAAACTTTTTACCTGATAGCTTTTTACCTCTTCGTTACTCATACCAAAATCGGGAATGCTCTCGCGCGCGGATCTCTCAAAATCTTGCAGCATAAGGATATCGTATATTTAATTTACCGCGGATTCAAGACTGGCCCTCACGATAAGTCTTTTCCAAATTGTACCTGGTGGAGTACAGGTTACGAGTGTTATGTAGGAATGATCATAGCTTTGAGACAGAATATTGGTATCTTCAGGATTAGTAATAAGGATTGAGAAAATTTTATATCTATATTTAATTCCTGCTACCGTAGCATATAATTCATCCCCAATTTTCAACGTATGCATATTCGCAAAAATCGTTTTGTAATTTTTTGGATTGAAAAGCTGGGGCAGTGTTGAGTGACCGAAAATTACAGCAGTTCCTTTTTCCCCGGGTATTGAGGTGCCAAGGTATTGAACGAGATGCTTTTCAAGATCGTAATCAACGGTTGAGACCTGCGCATCCTCTATTTTAAGGTTTGGTATTGAGAGAAGGTAAGAGGCGACTCTTTCCTTTGCAAAATCTTTTGCCTCAGCTTGTCCTGTTAAATTCGGGTACCAATTTCTTGCATCTGTAAAATCGGACGTCAGGGAATTTACACCGCTTGAAATAAGGCTTGAGAAGGAATTGTTTTGCCTTACAACAAGATATTTAGGAAGCGGTACTTCTATTTTATTTCCAGTATATTGTCCCGTTAAAAATAACTGATATGAAACAATCGGAAAGAAAAAATATAAAAATACTACAACTCCTAAAAAGATAAATAACACTCCTGCCAGTCTTAAATTTCTTTTTTTATCTGATTTTTGCTTCTTTAAATATAAACGGCGCATCTATAAAATCAATTTTCTATCTCAATGGTTATATTTTTGCTGTTATTGGGCAACACTCGCGGCAGTAAAGGTAATCTGTTCCTAAAATTAATCACAACATCCTTTACGCCGGCTATACTCCTTATTTGCTCATTTGCGTAAGCTTCACTTTTCCCTTTTAGGGCTTGGGCTAGTTTTTGATCGTCGATTTTAGGAGAATAAACTGCGTTAACCTTTAATACCGCCGCGGCTGATTTATCTTTTTGATTTACCTTAATGTCCGAGATATTGACGGTTGAATCTCCTTCACGAATAACATATGTGCCTGGGATTTTTCCTCTTGAGAGTGTCTCAGCTACTTTTTGAAGATCTTCCACTAGATACCTGCCGATTGAATATTTTATAGTTGCCGCAATCCCAACGGATCCTGCTTCATCGCCTTCTTTTTTATTAAAATCTCGTTCTAGGATTTCATATGAAAAGGCTTTTGGGAATATTCCTTCATTATCGGAAACTCCACTATCTACCTTTGACAGGGCATCTTTTTCAAGTTTTTCAACAAGCGATTCAAGTAGCTCGTCTAAATCATCTTGCGACACAACTGTTACTTCTTTTTTAGTACCCCCTGAAAAAGCTGAATCATTTTTTGATTCAATTTCAGATGAATCAAATGTTGCCACGGTAAATTTTGTCCCAGACGGCAAATTAAATTCCTTTCCTATTTCGCTTGCTGTAACTTGCACTTTCGCCGTTTTTACATCGGTGACGCCCGAACTTGAAGCGACTTTAACATTTTCATTGAGCGTGAACTCACGTTTGGTGGTTGCCGAGATAATCGTCGTTCCTTTTGAAAATGTCTGTTCGCGAGATAAGCTACTGTAAATGGTTACCGTGCCGCGCGCTTTCTCTCCGGTCTCTTTCTTCCCTGTCGAATTGGCAGAATCGTTTCCCTTGACTTCGCTCTCTACCAGTTCTACGTTTATAGAATTCTCACCATTTGCGCCTTGCGCAAAAATTACGTCCACGTCACGGGCAAGCGCCTTTTTGTCTGCACTAATAACTATGTCTACTCTCAGGATAAAATTATAGTAGGAAAAAGAAATTGCAAGTAAGCTGACTAAGATTACAATGGCCGCAATTATAGCTTTAGTCCTTATCGTATTCGTGAGAAGGTTTGCTGGAACTCTCGAGGAGATGATACTGGGAATTTTTATTTTTTTTGCAATAGAAGGTAATTTTGAAACTAAAAACATTGATAAATCATTCTTTTTTTTTACGGTTGGCTCGGAGATTACCTCCTCATCTAGCTTAATATCGTCCGCATCTATCTTTATGGGTTTTTCTACATCTGGCTCAATCTCTTTTCTTTGCGTCGCGATATCTTGCTCTTTTATAAACCCAAGATCTGTCGCATTTGTTTCTTCTAAGGAGCTACTTACTTGAGTATCATCATTTTCCTTATGCTCCTCTTGTAAAACTTCTAGCTCCATTTGGGCCGCCACACCATTTATTGTTGCTTCATTTTCAAAACCTTTTTCAAGAAGTATTACTTGAGGTAAATGAAGGAAGGGAATATCTTTTGGCCACTGGTAGGATAACAACTGTTGCTGAATCGCATCTTCATCTTTGTAATCAAGAATGATAATTTTTGAGGGCAGCACTTCAACTTTTTCTATTCTCTTAAGAAGCGTTTCAATTGTTTCAAGAATGTTTTTTTGTTCGTCACTTGAGTGAACCTCAAGAATTTTACCTGCGCGAACTAAATAAATAATTACGCTGCTTGCAGCATGCTCTATAAAAATCGCAGATATTGGCGCTCCTTCTGTTTTCTGTAAAAAGTGGATAATCGCCTCTATGGATGCAAGATATCCAATTGGTACAAGCCCCAGGTCTTCGCAGATTTTTTTAAGTTTTGAAAGATGTTTTCCTTTAATCTTCCCTTCCTCAATCCAGGCATATGGAACAGAAAAAATTGTTTTCTCAAGGCTTGCACCTTGAGGCAAACCTTCTTCAACAGAACTAATAGCTTTATCGGAAAAATTTAATAATTCCTCGGCAGATATCTCGCTTGTGCTCCTGTCTGTCTCAACCTCATTCGTTGAGAGAATAAAAAGCTTTGAGTTAATCTCCTCAAATAGAATTGCGCCAACTTTATAAGGCTTGATTAGAAGCGACAGAAAAAAAATTTTCTCCTGCTCCTTTCCCTTTAAAAATGGAAGCTGCATAATTGTTCTTATTCGACAACAGCGTAAATCCGCCTTGTGTTTTTACCCATAGACTCGTCTCTATTTATTTTAAACTTTTTGAGTTCGTCTGTAAAATCAACATGGGGACCTCCGCAGAATTCTTTAGAATAATCACCAACAAAATATACTTTAACGTCATTTTGATACTTATCGTCAAATAATCCGATTGCGGAAAGTTCTTTTGCTTTTGATAACGGCATTATTTCAAAATGAACAGGCAGGTTTTGGGCGATTTTCTCATTTACAATTTTTTCCACTTCGCGAATCTCTTTTACCGTTAATTTTCTATCGAAATTGAAATCGAACCTTATTCTTTCCACCGTAATATTTGAGCCAGTTTGATGAACAGTATTCCCTAGCACGTCACGAAGCGCTTGATGTAAAAGATGTGTTGCAGTATGACCTTTAATTGTTTGTTTCGAATGGTCCGCAAGCCCTCCTGCAAATTTTTGAGATGCTCCTGAACGAGAGATCTTTTGATGCTCTTCCATTTTTTGAGCAAATCTTTGACGATCAAAAGTAAAACCTAAGCTCTCGATTTGCGTTGGGGAAAACCCATGTGATGCATATAACGCAAATGCGTCTTCTGCCGAAATTTCGGTCATGCCCTTCAGTTCATCTCCCACTGCATATTTTTTCGAGATAAACTTTTTCGCTTCCGAAAGGGTTCTTTCATACATTTGCTTTTCTTCAAGAATCGTATTTTTTATTTTTTCGAATTTTGCAACTAAATATTCATCCGTATTTTTGTATTGTTCGACAATTTTTTCTACAATCGAATTAATATCCGAACCACTTAACGCATCAAAATTATCAAATGAGCGCCGTAATAATCTTCTTAAAATATATCCCTGTTCTTTATTCGAAGGATAAACATTGTTCGATATAATAAGCACCGATGCTACCAAGTGGTCTGCGATAATTCGCATTTCGCGCTTATTCGATAAATATTCCTTTGCGGTTGTATTTTCGATACTTTTTATAATCGGTTCAAATAATGATGTCCTAAAAAGATCCGGTTGGTTTTCGGTTGCTGCGACTAAACGCTCAAGGCCTCCGCCAAAGTCAACATTTTTTTGCGGGAGATCTACAAATCCCTCTTCTATTTTTTTATATTGCATAAAAACAGAGTTTCCAATTTCAAGATACCGTCCACAATCACAATTTAGATGACATTTTTCATTGGCAAACGAACTATCTTCGTGAATTTTTAAATCCGAACCAAAATCATAAAAAACTTCGGTATCCGGACCTCCCGGCTCACCAATCGGCATTTGTTCAGGCGAGCCTGCTCGAGACCACCAGTTTTTACTAGCTCCATAGAAAAAAATCCGCTCATCTGGATCCAGATTCACGGATTCAAATTGTGTCCGCCAAATCTTTTCCGATTCGGTATCCCGTTCGATTTTTTCATATCCATCGAATACTGTGACGTATAATTTTTTAGGATTTATATTTAACCGTTTGGTTAAAAATTCAAAACACATGTGAATCTCTTCGGATTTGAAATAATCACCCAAAGACCAATTCCCCAGCATTCTGAAAAATGTTGTGTGGCGGTTGTCTCCTATTTCATCTATGTCCTGCGCCCGGAAACAATTCTGAACATTAACCAACCTTTTTCCAGCAGGATGTGGTTCACCCAAGAGATATGGAACGAGTGGCTGCATGCCGGAAGATGTAAATAAAGTACTTGGATCATTTTCAGGAACCAACGAAGAATTCGGAATTTGGACATGGCCGCGCTCTTCAAAGAATTTTATGTATTCATCAATGATTTGTCCTGCTTTCATACGCTCAACTATTATAGCACGAGATCAGGCTTAAATTATAAAATCCCGGAGAGGACAATCGCTGTGGTGGCAAAATGCGGGGCAGTAGGCTCGGCCGTAGTCGATCATGCGGAATGTGAATTCGCGCCATTCGCTCTTTGGCAAAATTGCCATTAAATCGCGTTCGATAATATCCGGATTTGAGCTTTTTGATAATCCGAACAATTGCGCCAGTCTCTTGACATGGGTATCAATTGCAATTCCTTCAACTATGCCGTAGGCTATCCCGAGAACCACATTCGCCGTTTTTCGTCCGACCCCAGGGAGCACTGTTATTTCTGACACTGTACGAGGAAGTTCCCCGTTATATTTTCCTGAAATTATCGAAGCCGCTGCGATTATATTTTTTGCTTTTGCATGATATAGGCCGATACTTTTTATATAAAATTCGAGTTCTTCCTGTGATAAATTCGCAAAGTCCCAAGCGTTTTTAAACTTTGCAAACAGCTTTGGCGTTACTTCGTTAACTTTTTTATCCGTAGTTTGAGCAGATAAAATGACTGCAACCAATAATTGAAAGGGTGTTTTATATTCTAGAGAGGTGTTAGTCTGGGGGAATAATTTTTTAAGTTCGTGAACTATTTTCTCCGCCTTCTCTTTTGTATTCACTAGATTTACTCTCCGATTATCTCTCCTAAGACTTTAGCCAGCTTTTTATAATCATGGCGTATCATGCTTCTTTTCAGTATATCTCCTTTTTGCGGATTTGTTTCTTTTCTTGAAAGAATAGGCGCGCGCACGACTTTCATGTTCGGATATATTCCATCCAAATCATCCTTCACGGGAATTGAATATTCGTCTTCATATTTTCCAAGCACACCGGGAGGGAATTTCATGTCATTATTTAATAAAACGGTATTGATTCGCGCAACAGGCATATACTGCGTTAGATCTTCAAAATACGTCGACGCGCGATAATTGTAAGCTTCACCGTATTTCGTCATCAAATTCATAATAAAGATAACCTGAGCTTTTGATTTAACTAATGCATCTACTACACCACTGACTACCAAATTCGCGACGGTGTTTGTATAGAAATCACCCGGGCCTAGGATAACAACGTCTGCGTTAAGTATCTCTTCCCGTGCCTTTTCGGTAATGGTCGCAGCAGGACGAGTAAAAAGCTTTTTTATCCTTAGCTTTCCATCATGTTTAGGTTCGTCAATTTGATGTTCTCCAACAACCTCAATCCCATTTTCATATTGCGCGACGAGGCGGACATCTTCATGGGAAATTGCAAGAATTTTCCCTTTGACTTTTAAAATTTCGGATGTTTGTTCTATCGCTTTTTCTTGCGATCCGGCAATATCTGCTACTGCTGCTAAAAAAAGGTTTCCAAACGTCATTCCGGAAATCCCTTGCCCCTTGTGATACCTATATAAAAAAAGCTCCCGAAGAAGAGAGGGCTTTGAAGAAAGGGCAACCATAGCAAGTCTCACGCCAGAAGTAGGCAGCAAGCCAAAATCGTCTCGCAAAACCTTATTTGATCCACCGTCATCTACCATTGTAAGCAGTGCGGTAAGCTCATAGGGTTTGTGACGGAGCGATAAGAGAACGGTATAAGTACCCGTACCACCACCGATAACCACAACTTTTTTCACAATGAGGGTATTATATCAAAATTCGAAGCATAAAATTCGGAACGACAAATTCCTATAAGAATCTCTGTATTTATATGAATTTCGATATTCTAATTTCGTATTATCTCTTTCGGACTCCGCGGAATAACCTCTTTTTGTGACCGTTCCCATTGGTTTTTGTTTCCGCGGGTTTGATAGAACTTTCGGTTTCCGTTATTTCCGACTCTATGTCCGCAGTTGCCACTTCTTGTGCTTCCTCTTTTTCGTCTAAAATAATTTCTTGCGGTTTTGTTTTATTTTTATCCGTTTCCCTGTCTATAAAATCTTCAAGCAGCTCAAATCCAAAATCCGCTACCTCTCTTAAGATTCTTCTCCCCTTTTGTGTTGTCAGGAATGTTGTAAGCACTGCACCGATCAGAAGTCCCCATATAAAAGCGTTCCCGCCCTTCCCTCCTTTATTTTTATTCTCCATCGTTGTCTTTTTTTCTTGACTTAAGAATTCCTGAAATTGCGCTTAATGATTTTGTGCTGAGCAAAAGATTTGAGATAAAAGACATTGGTTCTGATACCGACTCCGTGATGGATTCTGTATTCTCCAAAACTTTTGTTGCGCGAACAATTGTTCTTTTTAGTTCTCGGAGAATGAAGAAAACTTGAATTCCAAGTACGAGTAATAAAACCGACAGTAATATTATTACCAATAGCAATACTGCTTGGACAGGATCTATCATGGTATTAAATTACCACGAACTAAGATTAAAAGCAAGGGAGACTAAGTATATAAAACTACTCGACGATAGGGCATCGCCTAAACTACTGCACTTTTATGTTAATCACGCGGCGGGATTCTTTCCCGAATCGGTTTCTTGCAATAACCTCAATTTCATTATTGCCCAAGAAACTATATATTGATTTCCTGAATGTTCCGGACAAACTAATATAAACTTCTTCCCCGTTTACTGAAACTTGCGCATAAGGGTCAGTTTTACCTGAAACTTCAACAACATTAGTCTTAACCGTACTGCCATCTTGAGGATTTGTTATTGCAAGTTTTGGGGCAAAAACTAATGAACTATATTGAAAAAAAACATAAATCGCAAATACTGAGACTATTAATGCGATCACGGAAGTTCTAGAGTTTAGAAAGAACTTCTTGTTAAACTTGCTCGCTGTTTCCCTGAACTCTGGAACTATTGACATTGAGTGCTTTGATTTATACTCCCGCCTAAAAAGGGGCATTGCTTTAGTTAAGGGAATTCCTAGGAATTTTGAATAATTTTTGACAAATCCAAGAGCATAGTTCTCCGAAGGTAAACTCTGAAAATCTCCTTCCTCAATTGCATAAAGGAATTCCTTTTTTATTTTAGTCTCACGTGCAATATCCTCTAATGTCAAATCACGATCAAGCCGCTTCTTTTTCAATAAATCACTAATTCTTTCCATAAAGGATTAAATAATTCTCACTGTCTTTGACTAAGATATTGATCGGGGTCGCGGATTAAAACATCTCGTGGTTTTGATCCATCGCTTGGCCCAACAACGCCCGCCTCTTCAAGATGTTCAAGAATTCGGGCTGCCCTATTAAAACCGATTGAAAGACGCCTTTGAAGAAGGGACGAGGATGCCCTATCATGGGCGCAAACTATTCTCACAGCTTGCTCAAAAAGTGAGTCTTCCTCTTTCCCCCCAAGTTCGCCAAATGCGCCCCTTCTGCCTATGTTCACTTGTTGTTCTATTACCTCGGTTGTATACTGGACAGGAATTCCTCGTGACTTAATAAAGTTAACAGTGCGTTTTACGTCCTGGTCTGAAACAAATGTGCCTTGAATTCTTGTTGGTTTTGCCTGTTCCGGCGGAACATAAAGCATGTCTCCTCGACCAAGAAGTTTTTCTGCACCCGGTTGATCAATAATTACTTTACTGTCTATCATGGATGAAACATTAAATGAAATTCTGCATGGAATATTTGCTTTGATTAAACCCGTCAAAACATCAACTGACGGCCTCTGAGTTGACAAAACTAGGTGAATTCCTGTTGCTCGAGCCATTTGGGCAAGACGCGCAATTGAATCTTCAACTTCAACACTGGCTATAGCCATTAGATCCGCCAATTCATCAATTAATATTAAAATATATGGAAGCGCTTGAAATCCTGCAAGTTCATTATATGAGTCTATATTTTTAACTCCGGAATCCTGGAATTTCACGTAACGACGATCCATTTCTTTCATTGCCCATTTAAGAGCTGACACTGCCTTGTCTACCTCTACAACAACCGGCGTCAAAAGATGTGGAATTCCTGAATATCCGGTTAACTCAACTCTTTTGGGATCTATCAGAATTAACTTAACTTCTGAAGGAGATGCGCGAAACAAGATAGTTGAAATTATTGCGTTTATTAGAACCGATTTCCCTGAACCTGTAGTACCTGCTATTAAAACATGCGGCATTCTTGGAATATCTACAACAACAGTATTTCCTGAGACGTCAAGCCCCAGCGGGACAACAAGTTTTGATTTTGTTTTCTGCATAGGAGCCGACTCAAGCATATTTTTCAAAGACACAATCTCCAAAGACCTATTTGGGATTTCTATTCCCACAAGATCCCTGCCTGGAATTGGAGCCTCAATTCTAATTTGTCCGGTGGGAGCTTCAGTCCGCAATGCCAAATCATTTGCGAGCGTCGTAATCTTTGATAGTCTTGTTCCCTGCGCAATTTCAAGCGCGTATTGAGTAACTGATGGTCCAATGTTGATTTCGGAAACTCTACCCTTTATACCAAAGCTTTGAAGCGTCTCTTCAATTTTTCCCGCAATTTGTTTTACATTCCCCGTATCACGTCTGCCTGCATGTACTGAGAGAAGGGAAAACGGAGGGTATTCCCAAACCCCCATCTCAAGTGGCTTATTGAGCACTAATTCATCGCTCATATCCTGCTTTTTAGGAGGAGCAGGAAGAGGCTTCACAGATTCCTCACGGATAGGCTCTTTCAAGCCTTTAATCGTAATCTGTTTCATGTCAGTTACCCCGAATTGTTTTTTTGTTTTCAATAAGGGAGCAAGCTTTTTGAGAATTGTTTTCAAGGCATTAGTTATATCTTTTGCTATATCAAAGAGTTGAGATAAGGAAAGGTTCAGAAATACAACAAGTCCAACGAGTATTCCGGCGATGAAAATGACAGCCGCAAGTATGTTTCCAAAAATTGATTGAGATACTAAAAATAATTCATTGCCGATTAAACCTGACTGAAAAAGACCTATTATAGAGACGCTTAAAAGCAAAAACCCAAAAAAAACATTGGCACGTGTAAAAGGCGCTCTTATTCTGGTCAAAAGTAAACCTAATAAAATTATATCTATTGGAACGAGGTATGAAAATCCACCAAAATATGAAATCAAATAAAAGTTTATATCAGAAAGCAGTTCATTGCTTCTTGTATATGATGCAAGAAGACCCGCGCCTACCGCAATAGAAAAAATAGCAAAAAGAGTATAAATAGTAGTTTTTTTTAGTTTTAATTTAAATGGTGATTTTCTTCTATACTTTCTCCTTGCCATAACTCTGATTATAGCATGAATAATTTGGTTAAACCTCTAAAATTACGGGGATGACAAGGGGCGCATGTCCAATATCAAACAGGATTTTTTCTGCTTTTTGTTGAACTGTTTTTCTAAAAAACTGCCAATTCGTTACCTTTTCCGCTCTTCTTGAAAATGCCTTTCCAAGAACTCCTGCCAAATCCTGCGTAAATTTTTTGTGGTCTACAAGCGTGATGCCACGCAGAATTACCTCAGGAGGCGATAACAACCGGCCGTTTTGTGAATCTATCTCGGTCACTATAATAATCACGCCTTCTTTTGCAATTTTTTGTCTATCCAGAATTATATACTTCTCAATTGTCTCTCCTGAAATTTGATCCACATATACGTTTGGGGACGGGGCACTTTTCCCAACTCTAAATCCGTTTTGCGTAAAAATGATTTCTTTTGCTTGATCCGCAAATATTACCTCCTCATCCATATATCCCATATCACGAGAGAGTTCACGATACGCCACCATCTGACGATAAGTACCGCCAATCGGTAACAAAAATCGAGGATTAGTTAAGGAAATCAAAAGCTTTAAATCATTTTGAGAGCCATGACCTGAAACATGAAAATCATCCGCTATGTCAGAGTAAACAACGCGTGCCTCCTTTTTTGAAATAGTGTCAATCAATGAATTTATATTCACTTCATTGCCGGGAATTGGATCGGCCGAGAAAATAACTGTATCACCGCGGGTAATTCTAATATCCCTATCTTGATCCTCGGAGATCCTTACAAGCCCCGATTCAATCTGAGCTTGACTTCCTGCAACTAGAATCAGAACGTTTGATGGCGGAAAGCGTTTTATTTCCTGTGGTCTTATCTCCATTTTGACCGGCAAGTCCATATACTTTAGCTTCCTTCCAATATCCCGAGCTTTCAAGAAAGATCGTCCCATAAAGCATATTTTTCTGTTATATTTGCGAGCAACCTCAATTGCCTGGTTCATTCGGGATATGTTTGACGAATAAGTGGTAATGAATATTTTTCCACGACTGCGCTTAAATTCATCATCAAAACTTTCAGTAATCTTGATTTCCGATTCTGAATGTCCGCGTTTCTCCGCCCCTAAACAATCAGACATAGTACATAAAATGCCTTCTTCTCCCCATTTTGCGATCTTACGAATCTCAGAAGGTTTTCCGTCAACGGGTGTAAAATCAAATTTAAAATCGCTTCCGTGATAAAAATTTCCTATTGGGGTTCTAATTAATAAGTTTGCCGCATCAATTATTGAATGGGTCATGCGTGCAAAAGAAACGGAGAAAGACCCTAATTTTATAGTATCATTAAATCCCACTGTTCGAACTCTATTTTTTTCTCCGAATTCGGCGAGTTTATCATTTGCAAGTGCCGCAGTTAATGCAGACCCAAAAATGGGAAACTGGGAAAGCATCGGTAAGATAAAAGGAAGCGCACCAATATGATCTTCGTGCCCGTGGGATAAAATCATTCCCACTATCTTTTTGCCGTTTGCAGCTGCTTGTTTAAGATATGTGATATTCGGGATCGTAAGATCTACCCCAGGCATTGACCCATCAACAAATCCAATCCCACAATCAACAAGCAGAATTTCGTTGTCAAAAATATATGCGGACATATTTTTGGTAACATCCCCAACTCCTCCTAATGATATAAACGATACTGAATCCATAATTACCATTGTGGCACAAACTCGCGAACGTTTTGTGCCGTTATTTTGAATTGCCCAGCAGGAATTTTTCCTAACAGTTCGTGGTAAACAATTTTGCGAACTAATCCCTGGATAATTCGCTCAAGCGATCTTATTCCCGAATCATATCCTAAAGGTCTTACTATTTCTTCCCATACATTATCATCAATCACAATATCTGCTGCGCTCATTCCCGATTCAACCAGAACTTTTGGAAACATATAGTTCTTTGCAATTGTTATTTTTTCCTGATCTGTATAAGAAGGCATCTGGATTACTTCTAAGCGATCCAAAACCGCTGTTGAAATATCTTTGGTGTTATTAGATGTCGCAATAAACAAAACATTTTGAAGGTCAAACGGGTAATCAATAAAATGGTCAGTATATGCTTTGTTTTGCTCAGGATCAAGAAGCTCGACTAAAACTCCCATTATGTCTGCTCTTGCCTCCTGCGAAACCCTATCTATCTCGTCAAGTAAAATTACCGGATTGTTTGTTGCGGCGCGCCTTATTGCTTTAATAATTAAACCGGGTTCAGAATCCGCAAAAAGTCGTGTTTTTCCTCTAAGTTGAGCGGCTGACCCCATGCCTCCAAACGGAATTCTCTCAATTTTTCTCCCCAGACTCTCAGCAATTGAATATGCGATAGTTGTTTTTCCGACTCCTACCAAACCAACAAGAGAAATAATTGGCGCGCGAGCAAAAGTCTCCGAATTCATTTTTTTTTGTTTTTTCAAAATCATAATCGCCAAATACTCAAGGATCTTTTCCTTGACTTCACCTAAACCATGATGATTCTTATCAAGTACTTGTCTTGCATGAGTAATATCTAGAATATCCTCCGAATGGAAATTCCAGGGAAGATTCGTAATCCATTCTATATAGCGGGAAATAGAATCGTATTCCAAAAAGAAACTTCCATCACTCTTGATTATTTTGAGACGATTCAACATTGCAACCGCCTTATCATGAAGGTCAGCCGGCATTGACGCGGCATTTATTGAATCTTCAAGCTTCTTTAACTGATCATCAATCCCGATTAAATCGGGGTCAACATTAAAATCCTTCGAGGGAACATTCGAATCCATACGAAAAGTATAACATTAAAAATTGAAGACTAACAGGATTTACCTTCTGTCAGACAGGTTATCGTTTCTTTCGGACGTCTTGGGGTTTCATAAATATGTGATAGACAACCGGAATGAAGAAAAGCATTATTGTTCCTGAGAATATAAGCCCTGCTATAATTGCACCCCCAAGACCACGCCAAAGAGGATCTGTTAAAGTGATTGGAATTAAACCAAGAATCGTTGCAAAAGTGGTCAGTGCGATTGGCTCAAGACGGGAAGCTGATGCTTCTGAAATTGTCTCTATAAAAGTCGTGTTGTGTTTTTGATTTTCAAGAATTTTATCAACAACTAGAATTGAATTCTTAACAACAATTCCAAAAAGCGCTAATACTCCAATTAACGCCGGAAAAGATAAAGGCGTTCCTGTCAACGCAAAAATTATAAAAACTCCTGAAATTGAGAGAGGAATAACGAGCATGACTATTACTGCGCGTCTGAATGATGAAAATTGAATAACCATAGTTATTATAATTAACATGAAAGACAATAGCATTGCTTTAAGGATTGAGTTGAATGATTCTTGATTTTCTTCATTAACTCCCCCGTCTTCCATTGATAACCTTCCGGAATTTGTAATTTGGAATCTGCGTATTTTACAAGATCGGAGTTTATTTTTTGAATATCAAAACCTCTACGAACAGCGGCACTCACCGATAATGTTCTTTTCCCAGCTTCCCTTGTAATAAGAGTCGGATTGTTTTCCAGCTCGAGCTTACCTAGCGATGCCAAAGGAACATTGCCTCTGGGCGTTGGAATATTAATTTGATTTAGTGAATCTATAAATGATGTTTCATTATAAAGTCTTAAAGTAATATCTTGAGATTCAGAGTTCCCCGGAAACTTGTTTTCTTCAACATTGACGCCTGATGCATAAAGCCTTAACAATGCGCCAAGCTGATCAATAGATATTTGATTTTCAACCAACCGAGGACTGTCAGGAACAAACACCAACTTACTTGTTCCCGATTTAACAGATTTCTCTACGTTTGCTGTTCCTGCCTGTTTTTCTAAGTATCTTACTGCTTGATCAGCATTTTGATTTAAAATCAACAAATCATCTCCTAACAGTTTTATTTGTATATCGGCGCCAACGGGGGGACCACCTGATTGTTCTATTACAGAAAACTTCCCTTTCTGATAGCTTTTAAATTTTCCTCTTAAGGCTTCAGCAATTTCAAAAGATTCTGGACGTTTCCCCTCTTCTTTCAGATTAAAACTGAACAAAACGTTATTAGCCGAACCCGCTATCGCGCCTCCGCTTTCAAAATTTATGGTAGTTCCAAGATCTAGACTTACAAAATTCACTCCTACTGTCCCCTTTAATTCAGAAAGAACCGCTAAGGATTCTTTCTTGGCAATATCAACATTTGTTCCTGGTGGATATTCTATTCCTACGTATAAAATATTTGTGTCAACTTTTGGAAAGAATTCATTTTTAACAAAACCCAATGGAAGAAGTAAAAAAGAAAAAATAGAAAAGATAACAACCATTGTTATTACCATTCTCCTTCGACTCCTATTTATTAATATTCGCTCAATTAAGCTTTTATAATAAATATTTAATCTATCAAAGCTTATAATGCCCTCTTGATAAGATCTTCCTCTTATGCTTCTAAAAAATCGAGTTAACAAATTATTTCTATTTTTTCCGCCAAAGGCGGATCCGCCCCTGGCGGAAATCTTTTGAAATTCGATATACAATTCTTCGCGAGCTGTGTAAATAACAAATATCAGTGCGACAAGGGCTAATAATTCAAGGATAAAAAGATTTCCTTTTGGAATTAGCATAAAGACAATGACAAAAACCGTAATCAATGCAAGAATTCTAAAGAATATAGATACTCTTTTGGGAACTTGCGGTTTTAAGAAAATAACCATAAGCGGAAGAGTGATAAACATCCCAACAATAAACGATGCAATAAGCGCTGTTGATACAACAATTGGAATGGATTTAATAAATTCACCAATTATACCTGTCGATAGAAGCAATGGTAAAAATGCCCAAACAGTTGTAATTGTAGTTGTAAATATAGGAATTAAAAAATCTCTCCAAACTAAAAGTCCTGTTTGATAAGGTGTAAATCTTTTAGTTTTGTAGTAAAAACTCATTGCAGAAATTACTACAACAGTATCATCAACAAGAAGCCCCAAAGAGAGAATTAAGGAAAACAGAGACAGGAAATTCAGTGTTATTCCTGCCTGCTGCATGACAACAAAAGTGATCAAAAAGGAAAGGGGGGCAGAAAGCGCCGAAATGATTGCCTGTCTTGGCCCAAGGAATATAAACAACACCAAAACAACCAAAATAACTGTTATAAAAAAGTCGCGGTTTAATTCAAAAAATTGTTCACTAATTTCCTCTGATGTATTTACCAAAGTTACTGCCTGAAAAATATTTGACCCAATTCTCTTAATCTCGGAATCAACAGTTTGGTGAGCAACTTTTACGGAACGGTCTATATTAAAAGCTTTTACCCTTACTACATTAAAGGTTACAGCTCTGGCGGTTTGCCTATCGGGATAAGCAATAAATGATTGACTTTGCGCTGGCTTTGGCGACTCTTCAATAATAGCAACATCGGAAAGAGCAACATTATTACCCGAAATGTTTAAACGTAACTTTCTAATATCATCAATAGATACAACCTGGGGATCAATAGTTCGTGAGAAATTGCTTTCTTCTGTTCTAACAGATCCCGCCGGAAAACTTTTAAAACCTGACCCAACTACCTGAGAAAGTTGCAGTGGATTTATTCCGTATGACGCATAAACCTCAGGTTTTATTGTGATTTTGATTTCTGTTTCCTCAAGTCCCGATACAGTAGCCGAATCTATCTCTGCAAGATCTTCCAGTTTTTCTTTTAAGTTTTTTGAGAATTTAAATAAGCTCCCGTCATCAGTATTTCCTGTCAGCACAAATGTCCACACCGGTTGATTTTCAAAATCTAGCTTTATCACTCTTGGTGCCATAGCATCCTCGGGAAGTTCGGTTACGGTATCAACGGCGCTTTGAACATCAGATTTTGCTTTTTCAGGATCCACGCCTGATTCAAACTCAATCGTAATAATTGAAACATTTTCTTGAGATCGCGAGGCTACAGTTTTAACTTTTTCAAGACTGTCTATTGAATCCTCAATTGGAATTGTTACCAATGATTCAACATCACCGGGCCCTGCGCCCGGCAGTACGGTTGACACTAAAACTATCGGAATTTTTACTTCAGGATTTAAATTGCGAGGCAAAGTCAGAAATGCATTTACTCCAGCAACAATTATTAATATTAAAAATAAAATAACCAGCCTTGGATTTCTAAGATAGGCTGCGAATCTTGATCTTTCAAGAATAGGGTCAAACTTGAGGAATTTTAAAAACTCACCTTTTCGCGAATATGGCATATTAATTAGTTATTTCAACGCTCTCGCCTTCGATTACATTACGGTCCAAAATAACCAACTCCTGTTGTGCTAAACCGCTCTCAATTGCGACATTTGATCCAACAACATCTCCTAAATTTACCTTTTTGCTTTTCACTTTTTTATTCTCAACTACATAAACGAATGCCCCCTCCTGTGTTTGGAAAATTATATCTATCGGTAAATATGGAATTGTACCGATTGAATCAGGATACCCTATAGGCATTGTCACTTGTATAAAATCGCGATCAGTTATCTTCCCTACCGCTTCATCAGGTAGAGCAAAGATAATAGAATAAAGAAGACCGTCTGTTGCTTCACTTGAAATATACTCAGGAACAATCTTATAGGTTTTACCGCTGATAAAAAGCACGCTGGTCTCAAGCTTTGAAACATTTTCTGCAATTCTTTGAGGTACTTTGACAATAACACTTGCGCGCTGGTCAGAACTTGAAATTGTTGCAATAGGCGTCCCAGGATTTACAAACTGTCCTGGTAAAACGTGGACCCTCTCAACAACACCTGCGAATGGTGAAGCCGGCGCCATTGCGCTTGCCGCGATATATGCTAAAGCTTTTTGAAGACGGCTTGCCTCTAGTGAAAGATCAAGAGCTTTTTCTTGAATCTCTAATTGCTTTAGCGCTACTTCACGTCCTAAATTAGAAAGTTGCGCCGGGGGTTTATCAGCAGATGCTTGAAATTGAGCAGATCGCGATGCCTGATTCAGCTGAAGATTAGCACTTTTTGCTTGAACGAGGAGCGGTCTGAACGTACTAGTCTCCTGTTGATTTCCGTTCGCAATTGCCGCATCAAGTGCTATTTGTAAACCTGAGATAACCTGGTTGTTAAGATTTATAACATCATTAGTCTCAGAAATCGAACGATCTACTATTGCCCGGAGCTCATCAGCATTTTCATCTGTTTTGTTCACAATTTCGCGGCGATTGGCAATTATCTCTTTTTGAACATCATATGTATCTTTTATATTTTGGTATTGAAGAGATGCTAATTGTGCTTGTACACCTAACGCATTTCCGCCTGTATAATTGCTGGCAAGGTTTACAAGAACTGTTCCGCGCCAGACTTCTTGACCCTCAACTACATTTACCGAATTAATAATCCCTGGCACTTGAGCAATAATTTGTGCCGCCCCTTCTTTTTCAACTCTTCCTGAAAATGTTACTGTGGGTGCCGTACCTATTTTATATACCGCAACTTTCTTTGATTATTTTTCAACTTCTGTCGTTTGCGGAGTACGAGCAAGATATGAATTGAAAACAATTGTGGCGAATAAAATCCCTAAAACTATAAAGAAGCTTGCCATCGGCCGCTTTTTAATAAACACTTTAACCCGGGGGTAAGTTTTTGTTCTAATCGAATTTTGAGTCGAGGCTATTCTTTGTCTTAATGAACCAAACAAGCTTCCACTGGACAAATTCCTTCTCTTCGGCATAAAAATTGGGGCAAGATTTTAGTTTAGACAGTGGATTCGGGCAGAATAGACATTTTAGCAATTGGTACTACGCTTTGTCAATGAGATTATCAAGGGGGCAAAAGAATTAAGAAGCCAATTACTTAGTCTCAATTTCACTCCCGCGAACGAGCGGACGAAAGTTCGGATCGGCACCGTCAACCCAACGAGCACTGAACCTAGGCCGGTCACCCCAACGGCGGAGACAAGCGACGAAGCCAGACACAACACGGATTCCAATTATGTCATAATATTGAGCGTTTGCGTTATCTTCCGGGAAATGAATTTGCTGTGCAACAGCCTCGTGCATGATACCACCTGTCAAATCCTTCGCTAATTTTTTTCTTGCTGAAAATGGACCGATTGCGTCTTTGAAATCCCCTTCACCCCATTTATTAAACCAGCCGGTATAGGAGGTAACGCCGTCAGGAACCATACTATGATTATCTTCCCAAGGATGGGCTTGATCCAAATGTAATACAAAATAATCCGAAAGTTGAATACCTGAAAGCTCTCTTTGCCTTTCCCAAGGAATTGCATAGTCAATAAGCATGGGCTTGTCAACCCTTCCCTTATATCCCTCGGGCTGGGGTTTAAATTTTGCCAATGTGTCAAGATAGACTTGCTTGCCTTCATCCGTGTCTTCAAAGCCACGCTCTTTATGAAAACCAAGCGAAACAAAGTTTTGAGCCTGTCTTTGCCATTCGGCATCAAGGTCAAGTTCAACACACGGAGTTTGCTCTGCTACTGCGGTAGATTGCGTAGTTACTGGTTCAACTGGTAAATGTTCTGGTCCACCCAGCACTCTTATTTTTGCTGCTTGATCCATGAGAGTCTCGCGAATACTCTTAAATGCATTTCCTTTGAGGCCTTTGTCTCTTGCAAGTTCTTCAAGATTGGATGCCATAATCCGAGCATTTTACAACGACTATAGGGCGTTGTCAAGGGATACGTCCCGATTATCTTCTGTTGCGGTCGGGGCCGGGGCGCATAGAATCAAATGGGGCCGGGGCGGTGGATCGGGAACCGCGTCTGAAGGGTCTTGGACCGCTTCGTGGGCCCTCCGAACCTTCACGCCTTGGACCAAATGATCTTGGACCACCTGGTCCTCTTCTTTCAAAACCGCTGGATCGTGGGGAACCAAAACTTCGTCTGGGCCCGCCTAGACGCGAGGCTGGTCTGTCATCTCTTGACCCGCCTTGCCGCGAGGCAGGTCCACTTTCCGGACCGCCCGCAGGTCTTTCGCCGAATATCATTGAAAGATTTATTCTCCCCATTTCATCCACTTCCTTTACATTTACCTTAACTTTTTGGCCAACTTCAACCACATCATGTGGATCTTTAACGTACTCTGTTGACATTTCAGAAACATGCACCAAGCCCTCTTTTCCGGGAACTATTTCAACAAAAGCGCCAAACGCAACGATTCTTTTAACTGCCCCTTCAAAAACTTCACCGCGCTTAAGTTCACGGGTTATGAGATCAACCCACTCAGCTGCGCGCTCAACTGCCTGCTCGTCAACTGCTGAGATTGAAACGGTTCCATCCTCAGCAACATCAACCTGGGCACCGGTTGTTGCAGAAATATTACGAATTGTTTTTCCACCACTCCCAATAACTTCACCAATCTTTTCTGGCGGAATTTTCACAGTTTTAATTTTTGGAGCATATTTTGAAACATCTTTCCGGCTTGTGGGCATAACTGCTAACATTTGCTCAAGCACTTCAAGGCGCGCAGCACGAGCTTTCTCAAGAGTCTCCGTAACAATTTCATCGGTTAGTCCTGGAATTTTTACATCAAGCTGAATCGCGGTTATTCCATTTGCTGTTCCTGCAACCTTAAAATCCATATCTCCTGCAAAATCTTCAAGTCCAATGATATCTGTAAGTACTACAAACTTCTCGCCACTTGTCATTAAACCTATGGCAATTCCGGCAACTGGAGCAATCAATGGAACTCCCGCATCCATTAAGGATAAGGTGGAACCGCAAACGGCAGCTTGTGAAGTGGAACCGTTTGAAGACATAGTTTCTGAAACTACACGGATAGCATACGGGAAAGTAGATACGGGTGGAATTACTGCATCAAGCGCTCTTTCGGCAAGCGCTCCATGTCCAATTTCGCGTCTGTTGGGCGACATCATTCTTCCGGTTTCCCCTACCGAATATGGCGGAAAAGAATAATGGTGCATGTAACGCTTAGTTTCCTCTCCTTCAGGTCCTTCAATTAACTGTTCCATTGAAGATGGACCAAGAGTTGCAACTGACAGCGCTTGCGTTTCGCCTCTGTTAAATATTGCTGAACCATGTGTTCTTGGTAAAACCCCAACTGCGGCTGTTATCGGTCTGATCTGGTCAATTTTTCTTCCGTCCGGCCGCTTACTTCTACTCATAATCTCCTCGCGAACTGTCTTTTTGAAAACATAATCAACGGCGCTAGCGATTTTTCCTTTATCATCAATGTTCTCTTTTTCAAGCTCGTAAATTGCTTCAATTATTGTTTGGAGTTCGTTTCCAACTTCCCGATCCACTCCTTTTTCAATTAACTCCATCATGCGGTCCTTGTGGGATTTCTCAACAAGAAGTACTACTTCCTCAAATTTTTCATCTTTTGCGAGTGTGATTTTTTTATCTCCGATTTCCTTTACCCACTCGTTTATTGCTTTCTCGATTGTATCGTTTGCAGTTTTTGCAAGTTTTACCCCCTCATCAACTTTTGCCTCCGTTACTTGTTTTGCGCCTGCTTCAATCATAACCGAACGGTTCTGCCGCGAAGAAACAATTAGGTCAAGTTCCATAAAGGGCTCTTCTGTGGCGGATGGATTTATAACAAGCTCCTCCTCTTCATCTTTCTTGATTAAACCAACTCTGGTTATTCCAATTGGTCCGTTCCATGGTATTTTTGAAATCGCAAGCGCAGCAGAAACAGCTACAGCTGCCAAAATATCCGGCTTATTTTCAAGATCAACTGATAAAACCGTTATTACAACCTGCACATCTTTTTTTAGTTCCTTTGGAAAAAGAGGCCGAATTGAGCGGTCAATCATGCGTGCAGTCAAAACTGCTTCATCTGATGGTCTTCCTTCACGCTTTACCCAACGGCTGCCTTTAATTCTACCGCCCGCATATAACCTTTCAACATATTCAACGCTTAATGGAAAATAACCAAGGGTTGTATCGCCTCGACCCATCACAACGGTTGCAACAACCATTGTATCGCCCATGCGAGCTAAAACCGCAGAGGTTGCCTGTTGCGCTAGTACTCCTGTTTCAAGAGTAAGTGTTGCGCCATTAACCTGAATTGTTTTTGATGATTTTTTCATTAATTATTCGAAGGCAAATCTAGAGGGAAATTAATGCTATTTTATGCCGTCATTCCTACTTCGTTTCCTATTGCCTCACCTCGCTTTTTATCCATTCTGAATAAAAAATTAAAAAGCCTTCTTCTTTTAGAGAGCATATTTAAAAGCCCGCGCCTTGAGTGAGAATCTTTTTGGTGAAGCTTAAGATGTTCTGTCAGCTTTTGAACTTTGTGAGTCAAAAGCGCTATTTGAACCTCTGGACTTCCCGTATCTCCTTTGATTGTTGCGTACTTTTCTATTACTTGCTTTTTCTCGTCTATATTTAAAGCCATAAATTAGTATAACGTATTTAGTATTATGTATTAAGTATGGAACATTTTAACAGAAGTCAGCCTTTAATTCAACAATTTAGGGTATTTATACTTAATACAAATTTTAGTTGCCTTTACGGGATCCTTTAAATACTTTAGGAAGGAACCAATCGCCAGGTACATCTTTTGAGGTTACATCGCTCGGGATTACTTCCTGTAGTGAATCTATTGCGGAAGAATTATCGCTTATTGGATCAATTACTGATTCTCTTGTATTTTTAGACGGATAATTTGTTATCGGCTGCTGCCGAGGCTGAAATTGATTAACACTGCGGGGGAAATTATTATTACGATCCTGCGGCTTGCCAACAAAACCTTGCGCCCGTAAGTCGCGTCCTGACTCAGACTTTTTCTCTTTACGCCTCGCGCCATTCTGGAGTAAAAACCCGGCTGCCTCAAATGCATATGAAGAAGTATTAGATACAGTGAAATTGCGTGTGGCATAAACTATTCCATCCATTAAGTTCTGAAAGGCATCAACATCGCTAATAAAAGATAGTTCTTTTGCGAGCGTGGCAACGATTTCCGATAAAGAAGAAAATGACGGATCGATGATTACGACATCCCCTCCCATAAGACCGCTCAGGGGATTTATGTCAATATGAATTGTCTTTACAGATTTTGGGTCAACTAATCCATTCAATTCACTGTCATTTTGTACACCAATAGTGATAATTAGTGAAGGCGCCGTACCTTTTTTAATATACCGTACGTCTTTCTCGGAAAAACTTATGCCATTTTCCTCAGCAAACAAATTAACATTAAGGCTATTTTCTTCAATGTTGTATGAAACCTTCTCTATTTCACCTTCACGGTAAGGAATAGAGATCGTTAAAATATGTGTCGCACCTTCAAAGGATTTTGCAACCTTGTCTATCCCGAACAGATTCGAAATTTCAACAGTTGGCTCTTTTTTTGAAATAACTTGAACATTCTTACCCTGAGACCGTAGGATGAGATAAAAAGCAAGACCTGCGGCCACTGTGTCAATATTTTGGTTTTCACCAATAATAATTCCGATACTGGTTGCTGAATCAAGAAGTTCTCGAATTTGTTCTTTTTGATTTGATATCAACACATTGCTCATGTTTTTAGCCTATAAATCTTAGCACCTAATGGCTAGTTACTAATTGCCGGGCTTGCTATAGGCTATTATAGCATCCCCTACCGCAAAGTCAATTGACGGCTCAATCATTATCCCGCATTCAGAGTTTTTCTCGGCAATTTTTGCGTCCTCTTTTCCTTTTTTAATTGAAGATATTTTTGTCACTCCAAGTTCTTTTTCTCCTCGGAAAAGCTTTACTCTATCTCCCACAGCAAGTCTTCCTTCAAGAACTTTTACCCCAATAATTGCACCTGTCGTGCCCATAAAAGTCGCAAGTACGGTAGCCTTCCCCAATTCTCTTTCGGAAGGCTTAGATGATACTGCTACGACTAACTGACTAAGGTCATCAATCATTTCATAGATTATTCCGTAAGATTTAAAAAATATCTTATCCTGAAGGATTATATGTTTTGCCTCAGGTATTATTCCTACATTAAAACCTATCACTAGTGCCTTAAAGTCTTTTGCCATTAATACATCTGCTACTCCTACCTCGCCTTGAGCCTCATAAATAACTCTAATTTTTTCGGGCAGTGAATTCTTTATAGCTTCCATTTCAGATGATGTCTCAGTCTTAAGAATGATTGGCACAAAATCCTTTGGCTCATCCTTGAGAAAACTCATAATATCGGTCGGTTGTATCTTTTGGATGTTTGCCGCGGGTGCAATTGCAGGTTCAATCTCGCGATCAAAAAGAACTGTCCCGGCCACAACAACTTCTGATAATCCTAAAATCTCGCATGCGTCTCCCGGGATTGCCTGTTCTACGAGATGCCCGAAAGTGTTAATGATTGAACGAACCCGGCCAATCTTTATTCCATGGGCAAAAATATCCATTCCGATAGTTACCGTTCCTTGTTTTATTACAAGAGAGCATAAAATACCCTTTTTTTTATCAAGCTTTGAATCAATAACAACGGCCATAAAATCGCCTGTTGCATCTTTTTTTATTCCTGACAGATCATAAACCAATAGAATCAAATCAAGGAGTTCTGTGATTTTCTCTCCTGTCGCTGCCGATACCTCTATGTATGGCGTATTTCCTCCTAAACCTTCAAGTGCGATTCCTTCTTTTATTACCTGTTGCTTTATACGTGCAAGGGTCGTTTTTTCAGCAAGATCAATTTTGGTAAAAACCACAATAAATGGAAGGTTTGCTTCTTTTATCTTTTCTATGGATTCACGAGTCTGGGGCATCACGCCATCTACTGCTGAAACTATTAGAATGACAATGTCTGAAGATCCAACTCCCTGAGAGCGCATGTTGGCAAAAGCTTCATGTCCGGGCGTATCAATGAAGGTAATTCTTCGCTTTTTTCCTTCATGCGCGAGTTCTACAGTTGATGCCCCTACTCTTTGCGTAATTCCTCCATGTTCGGAGCTAGCAACAGATGTTTCTCGTATTTTGTCAAGAAGAGTAGTTTTCCCATGGTCTACATGACCCAATACGGAAACAACTGGAGAAAAAATATTTGAACTTTCCATACTACTTGGTTTTTGCTTGTTCGGGTTCTGTTTTTTGTTCCCCGCTCTCCTTCGGCTCGCTGGCTTTGTCCATAGAGACTTCAGCGTCAGTAGAAGCTTGCGCGGAGTCGGGTTCCCCCTCTATTTCAATGCTATATTCCGTCAATTTTGAGGCTAGCCTGACGTTTTGTCCCTCGCGACCAATTACCAAAGGCAATTCTGACTGGGGTGCCAAAACGCGCGCTCTTTTTTCTTTTTCGTCAACTTCTACCTTAAGACTCTTAGCTGGAGATAGGGCATTAGCTATGAATTTCGCCGAATCTGCACTCCACTGAGTTATATCAATCCTCTCAAGACCGTCAAGCGCGTCGATAACAGCCTGAATCCGAACCCCTTTTTGTCCTACGCAAGAACCTACCGGATCAATTCCTGATTGTTCAGAATACACTGCTATTTTTGCGCGATTTCCTGCCTCTCGTACGATTTTTTTAATTACTACGCTTCCGGATGACACTTCAGGAACTTCTCGGCGTAATAAACCCTCAATTAGCCCAACATGAGTTCTTGATACCATAATTTCTCGTCGCACGTCATCAATTTCGCGAATATAAACGGGAATTTTTTTGTTAAGGAAATATTGTTCGCTTGGAATTCTATCGGAGGCCTCCATAATAGCTTCAGCTTTCCCTATGTCAAGAACTATATTTGGACCCATGAAGCGCAATATCATTCCATTAACAACAGTTCCCACTCTCCTTGAATACTCCGCAAGTATTGCGTCTTTTTCTTTTTCCCTTATTTTCTGTAAGAGTACTTGTTTTGCGGTTTGAGCGGCAATTCTTCCGAAGCCCGGAGGGGTTACATCTGCGCCTGTTTTTAAAATCTTGGTTTCGCCTGTATTTTCATTGAGTTCTACCGAATATTTCTCGACCTCTTCATCCGGGACAACATTATCTTTTCTATATGCGGCAATGATTGCGCCTCTCATGGTTTCAAGCACGACAGATGCATCAACCCCTCGCTCTGAAGCTATTTGATTTAATGCTAACGCAAATTCACTTCTTTGTACTACAGCCATTTTATGAGTCTTGAGTATAAAAAAGGGTGGTTCAGTACCACCCAATCTTTATATTCGAAACCGCACTAATTTTAACAGAACAAATGAATCTAGTCAATCGCTTCATGGGACGTGTGACGTGAGAAGCTGGAAACTAGATTTATGAATTGGGAAGTGTGAAAGAAAACTGGATAAAATACTAATCCCACCTCGCACATCATTATCCAGCTTCACACATCTAATTTCACACCTCAATTACGGAGTGATTACTGCCTGTTCGACGTCTACTAACCCTGCTCCTTGCTGATTCGTGGATAAACCGGGAAGAAGTTCGG